>CAMLBO010000107.1 GCA_946478305.1 uncultured Enterobacterales bacterium | reverse complement strand
TCGTGGGCTCGGAGATGTGTATAAGAGACAGCCGTACAGCAAGGTCTTACCCATATCCGCGTGGAAGATGGTGGCAATCGCCGTTGGCCCTGGGTGTGGTGGCAGGAAACCGTGGGTGACTGACAATGCGGCAGCCATGGGCACACCGACATACAGCAGCGGCAGGCGCGCGGCAGCGGCAATGGTGAATACCAGCGGCAACATCAGCACGAAGCCCACTTCGTAGAACAGCGCAAAACCGACGATAAAACCGGTCAACACGATGGCCCACTGAATATGGTCTTTACCAAATTTAGCGATAAGCGTGGTGGCAATGCGTTGTGCGCCCCCGCAGTCAGCCAGCATTTTACCGAGCATGGCACCAAAGCCCATGATCAATGCCAGACTGCCGAGGGTGCCGCCAACGCCGTTTTTAATTGAGGTGATGACCTTATCCACCGGCATACCCTGCATGATACCGACCGCCAGTGCGACCAGGATCAACGCGATGAAGCCGTTAAGTTTGAACCGGATCATAAGCAACAGCAGCAGCGCGACGCCAACCGCTACAATGACTAATGGCATATCTTTTCCCCTTATGCTTTATCCGTCGATTTAGGAGCAAATCGCCGGGGCATTATTTTTTAATTTTCAATGAATTGTAGGAGTTAACAGTGCAACGGGTACAGGCCGCGACCGCTAAATCAGCAGTGCATTCCTTTGTGATATTAGTCACATCTCCATTTGTTACCGGTATCATGATACCGGTAACATGCTAATATTAGGACTCACTCCGCAGTCGAAATTTTCATTTTGGGATAGAGATCAACTTATGGCAGGACAAAGCATCATTCTGATGGGCGTGTCAGGCAGCGGTAAGTCCACCGTCGGCGCGGCATTAGCCCGGGCAATTAACGCTAAATTTATCGACGGTGATGATCTCCATCCCCGCGCCAATATCCAGAAGATGGCCAGTGGCCACCCGCTAAATGATGATGACCGCGCGCCGTGGCTCAAACGCCTGAATGACGCCGCGTACAGCCTCTATCATAAGAATGAGACCGGCGTCATTGTCTGCTCGGCGCTGAAACGCCGCTATCGTGATGCGCTGCGTGATGACAATCAGGGCGTGGTATTTATCTATCTGAAAGGCAGCATTGAGGTGATTTCCGAACGCCTGAAAGCGCGCGCTGGCCACTTCATGCCGATGGACCTGCTTAAAAGCCAGTTTGATGCGCTGGAAGAACCCGGCGAAGACGAACCGGACGTACTGCGTGTTAACATCGACCATAAATTTGACGGCGTGGTCGATCGCTGCGTGGCGGCGTTAAATAAGCACAATCAGTAATCTTTAGCAGAAGAACCAGGCCCGTTCATACGGGCTTCAATCGATTGATGTGTAGGGTCAAAAACATCAACTCATCGGTGGTCAATTCGCTCTGGTGATTTTTCGTCACGTAGTCATTTATCTTTAACGCGCACTGGTACGAGGCTGGCATCGCATCCTGAATTCCCGCGTAAATACTCTGGTCGTTATGAGTGACGGGCGTACGGTTTAATAACCGTAAAGAGAAGAATTTCAGATGGGTCACAATGCGCTGATAGTCGATGGATTTTTCATCAAACTTAATGCGTAAATCATATTTAATGATGTTCAGAATATCTTTAATCATGCCGGCGCTTTGCATGGTGCTCTGCATATTATTATTGGTGGCATTGGCCAAATGCAGGGCCAGAAAACCTGCCTCATCTTCCGGTAATTCAATCTGCAATTTCTGGTTAATCAGCGCCAGTGCTTCCATGGCGACCGCAAACTCTGCACGATAAAACTGCTTAATATCCCACAGTAGGATGTTCTTTATCTCGAGCCCTTTTTTAAATCTTTCTACCGCAAAACTGATGTGATCGCTCAGAGCGAAAAACAGCGTTTCCTGCACGTCGATATTCAGTCGGGACTTAGCCAGTACAAGAACCTGCTGAGTGATGAAGAGATATTCTGTCGGTATCGCCGCCGTCAACTGCGCCAGAACATCGGTCATGCCACTGGCTTTCTTAACAAACTGACTCTCAATATTCTCAGGATCGACGCTGTCACCCGGCTGTTTCCCGAAACCAATCCCCCGGCCAATGGCGACCATTTCCTGCTGATCATCCGTCGTGGCAATAATAGCGTTATTGCTTAATACCTTTATGACTTTCATCACCGAGATCTCATGCCGGATAATTCCTTACTTTATTCATGGCCATCACTGTTCTCCCGCTATAAAACATAAAGGCGATAACGCATAACACGTTATCACCTTAGCACCGGTCAGGGTGATTATTGCCGTTAAGGCAATGCGTTGTTTTTAATTACATCGGCATACCAGTAAGAGCTGAGTTTACGAATACGCCGCAGATCTTTGAGGTCAAATTCGTCGCGGTTCACGTAAATTAAGCCATAACGTTTAGAACAACCCTGATGGGTGGAAATCAAATCCAGCGCCGACCACGGCGTATAGCCAAACACTTCTACGCCGTCAGTAATGGCTAATTGCATCTGTTCCAGATGGCGGCGCAAATAGTCGATGCGGTAGTGGTCGTTTATTTCGCCGTTTTCATCCAGTCTATCGAATGCCCCCAGACCGTTCTCGGTGATCAACAGCGGCAGGTGATAACGGTCGTAGATTTCACGCAGCGTATTACGAAAACCCACCGGGTCGATTTCCGTGCCAAATTCAGTGCGTGGCAGGTGATTATTCGCCGCGCCACGGTGCACGCCGTCTTCCCCGGACTTCAGCAATTTATTCCCGCCCCGGATCACTTCATCTTGACCGTCACCACGGCTGGCCTCCACTGCCTGGGTGGTGTAGTAGTTGAAGGCAATAAAGTCCGGTTTCCCGCTGCGCAGGATCTCCATATCCCCTGGCTGAATCTCGGGTGTATAACCCTTCTCTTCCATATAGCGCCACGCCATGACGTTATATTCTCCGCGTGCGGCCATATCCAGATAGAGCCAGTTACGGATGGCGTTATAGTTAAATGCCGCCAGAATATCTTCTGGTTTGGAGGTGGCCGGGTAAATCACCGCAATGTTTGGCGCCGGGCCAATTTTGGCTCCCGGAATTTTATTATGCAGAGACTGCATCACCTTCGCCTGCGCCACCAGCATATTGTGGTTTTGCTGATAGAGATTCTTCTTCTGCCCTTCCAGTTTTTCATCCAGCGTGCCGAGCGCCGCGCCCTGTAAAATCATCAGATTCTGTTCATTGATGGTCAGCCAATATTTTACTTTGCTTCCGTACTCATCAAACAGAATATCGGCATAGCGCGCAAAAGCATCCACCGTGTCGCGGTTATGCCAGCCGCCTTTTTCCTGCAACGCCTGCGGTAAATCGAAGTGGTACATAGTGACAATGGGCACGATGCCGTGGCTGAGGATCTCATCAATCAGCTTATGGTAGAAGGCGATGCCCGCGGGGTTAATCTCACCGCTACCCTCTGGCACGATACGGGTCCAGGCAATGGAAAAACGGTAGGATTTGAGACCAATATCGGCGAACAGGGCGATATCTTCTTTATAGCGATGATAGTGATCGCTGGCGACGGTGAAGTCAGTGGTACCGGCCGGATATTCACGGCGGGCGTCAATTACCGAAGGGCCTTTGCCATCCTCATTCCATGCCCCTTCTACCTGATAGGCGGAGGTGGAAGCGCCCCATAAAAAATCGGCGGGAAAAGGTTTAAGTTCACGGTATTTCACGGTGTTCTCCTCTCTTTTGAGACAAATTGGCTTAAGACAGCGTCAGCAGCACATCGCCTGCGATAGCCTCGGGCTGACGCGTTTTATGGAAACCTTTGTACTGCTCAGAATTGGTGATGATCACCGGCGTGATGGTGTCGTATCCGGCCAGGCCGATGGCCTCTAAATCGAACTCAATCAGCAAGTCACCCTGTTTGACGCACTGATTTTCCATTACATGCATGAGGTAGTGCTCGCCGTTGAGCTGCACGGTGTCCAGCCCGATGTGGATCAGCACTTCTGCGCCGTTATCAGAGAGAATTTGCAACGCATGGCCGGAATCAAACGTCGCGGTGACGATGCCGTTCACCGGCGAATAGACCTGTCCGCTGGCCGGCTGAATAGCGATGCCATCACCGACCACACCGCTGGAGAAGACTTTGTCATTCACCTCTTCCAGCGCAACGACGCGCCCGGCAATGGGCACCATGATTTTTTCGGCCACTCCGGCGGGCATAGCAATCACCGGGCGGGAAGCCACCGGCGTTGTGACGGAAGCGACAGTCGACTCTTCTACCGGATCGTCAAAACCGACGACATAGGTAAGGACAGCGGCCATTACAAAGGAGATGACAATACCCAGGATCAACCCGCCAAAGCCCTCACCGTAAAAGATCGGTAAGGTCAGCAGGCTCGGAATGCCGGTTGAGATGGCTGCACTGTTGGAATACCCCACTACGCCTCCGCCGACGGCGGCGGCAATCACCGCGCAGACAAAGGGTTTTTTGAGCTTCAGCGTCACGCCGTACACCGCCGGTTCAGTGATGCCAAACAGCGCGGTAATAAAGGTACTGCCCGCCAACGCCTTCATTTTTTTGTTTTTGGTTTTGAACATCACTCCCAGCACGGCCCCGGCTTGCGCGAACACCGCAGGCACGGTTGACGCTTTCAGCGTGCTTCGCCCCAGCACCGTGATGTCGTTGATGATCACCGGCGTAAAGGCCCAGTGCATACCAAAGATGACAAACACCTGCCACAGCGCGGCAAACAGGGCGCTGGCGATAATCGGGTTGTAACTGAAGATGGCAACGAACACGCCCGCCGCCGCTTCGCTGGTGTAAATCCCAACCGGCCCTAGTGTGATGAGCGTCAGCGGTACCATAATCACCAGCAGCAGGAACGGTGTGATAATGCTGCGCACCGTTTCATGGATGAACTTATCGAACAGCCTCTCCAGATGGCACATGACATACACCGAGAATATGATCGGCACCACCGTCGAGGTGTACTTCATCATCACCACCGGAATGCCGAAGAATGTCACTTCCACCTGACGGGTGAAGAGATCAATCATCGACGGATAAATCAGCGCACCGGCAATCGATACGGCCACAAACACGTTGCCCTGAAATTTCCTGGCGGTGGTAATAGCCAGCATGATCGGCAGGAAGTAGAACAGGCTGTCGGAGGCGGCCTGCAAAATAATGTAGGTGGATTCAGTTTTCACCATCCACCCCTGGGTGGTAGCGATGTTCAGCAACCCTTTTAAGACACCCGCGGCGGCCATCGCCCCCAGCAGCGGGGTAAAAATAGCCGAAACGATGTCAATCAGGTGGCCAATGCGGCTGCCGCTGCGTTTGGCGGGTTTCTGCGCGCTCTTATGGCCGTCTTCGAGCAGCGCTGTGAAATTCCCCAGCTCGCGGTAGACCTCCGCAACCCGATTGCCGATCACCACCTGAAACTGGCCTGAACCGGTCACCGTGGTGATCACGCCGTCCAGGTTCTCTATCGCCGCCACATCGGCTTTGCTCTCGTCACGCAGCGAAAAACGCAGGCGTGTCGCACAATGCACTACGGTTTCCACGTTGGCTTCCCCGCCGACTAAACGGATTAATTCCTCTGCCAGGGATTTGATATTCATTGTTTTTATCCTTATTCCCAAACGGGATTTCCCAGATAACGGCCAAAAAAAAACCTGATTCGAAGGCTGCCGGTAAAGACAGACTTCGAATCAGGTTTCGCTCAGGGTACTTCGCTGATAACGTCCCGAAGCTCGTTTATAACGTTGTGTTCATGCTCAAACAAGGCCAGTTATGGCGTTCTGTGACAGGACTCTCAGATACTTCCGCCGGGAGATATGGTGAAACCAACATCTACCATGCGCGGGAAAACCTCTTCGCCGCGCAATCTCGCCAGCAACCGCTCGGCGGTGATCTGCCCCATACGTTCACGCGGTGTCAGTACGCTGGCGAGCTGCGGCTCCATCGCCTGCCCCATGTTGTGACCGTGGAAACCGGCGATCGCCATCTGCGAGGGAATATGCAGCCCCTGGCGCTGGCACTCAAAAAACGCGCCCGCGGCCAGGTCATCGTTAGTGCTGAAAATACTGTCGATCTGCGGCCAATCTTTTTGCGCCTGTTTCAGCAGCTCGGCCCCCGCCGAATAGCTCGACGAACGGCTGGTCATCACGCTGTAAGGCTCAAGCCGGGACTCACGCATGGCCTGCTCGTAGCCCTGCTGTTTGATCAGCGTTCGCTCATCCTGACGGGCGCCGAAATAGACCACGTGACGGTGCCCACGGGCAATAATCTGTTGGGTCATCTGCCGCGCCGCTTCGAAGTTATTAAAACCGACCGCCAGATCAACGCACGGCGACACGCTGTCCATCATCTCGACCACCGGAATCCCCGCCACTTCGATCATCTTCAGCGTGCGCGCAGTATGCGTACGCTCGGACAAAATCAGGCCGTCGATATTGTAAGAAAGCAGCGACGTCAGCCGCTGCTCTTCGCGCTCCGGGCTGTAGCCGTAGTGCGCCAGCATGGTCTGATAACCGTGAATATCGGTCACGCTTTCGATGCCGCGCAGCACTTCGGCAAACACCTGGTTGGTCAGCGATGGCAGCAGTACACCAATGGCGCGGCTTTTGGCGTTGGACAGAATATCGGGGGCGCGGTTGGGAATGTAGCCCAGTTCATCAAGCGCGGCGGAGATCTTCTCCTGCAGCACGGCAGAAACCTGTTCAGGATTACGCAAATAACGGCTGACCGTCATCTTCGTGACGCCCACTCTATCCGCCACATCCTGAAGTACGGGTCTTTTTTTCTTCATTTTCAATGAATTTCAATGAACTAGGTTAAGAAAGGATGAGGCAGATTTTAGCAAATATTCGTCCTGACGGATAACGCTACCTCGCGGTTATCAGAACGGGGTCACCAATGTTCCTCGTATCGGAACCAGGCCGGGATCGGTGGAAAGCGGCATGGTCAGCAGCGCGATGGCGCGCTGAGCCAGCTTGTCGAGCGGATAACTCATTGCCGGAACTGGCGATGCCCCCTGCGGCAGCGTACTGTCGAGGCTGAACACCATGACATCCGCCGGTACCTGACGGCCAAACTGCGGCAGTAACCGTACAGCCTCTTGCGCCAGCGCGTCATCCGGCACCAGCAATCCATTAAAACTCACATTCTGATTGAGTAAGCGTTGCAGCGCGTTTTCCCCGCCAAATACCAGCTGACGGTTATAGGGCAGCAAATGGTGCTCGAGCGCCTGATGATACCCCTGCGCTGTCTGCTCGGCCGCTTCGCCGTCGTGCTGGGTGATCAGCGCAATTTTCCGCCGCCCCTGGTTGATTAAGTACTGGCTGGCGGTCTGGGCCGCAAAAGCGTGATCAAACTGAATGCTCCGAACGGTATGGCTCTCCAGACAATCTATGGTCACCGCGCTGTGTGGCAGCCCGGGCAGAGGGAAACGGGCACCGATGACAATCACCGCATCGCACAAACCGTTGCCAATCTCATTAAGCGCATCGATGACGTTTGCCGCATCTGTGGCAAAGCGCAGCAGCAGATGCTTCTGATGCAACCGCAGCTGCTTTTCCAGCGCGTGAAGATAACCGGTAGCCTGGTTGATATTCTCTGATGCGCAGACCACCCCGATGCAGCCGGTAGACTGGTTTGACAACGACTGAGCAATGACGTTGGGCTTGTAGTTCAATACTTCTACCGCCCGCATCACGGCCAGGCGGCTCTCCTCTTTTACGCCCCGGCTGCCGCTCAGCACGCGGGAGACGGTGGCTTTTGACACCTGTGCCAGCCGCGAAACGTCATTGATATTGGCCATAGGTTTCCTTGTTAGTCAAAACCATGCTGTGAGGCCACTTTAGCAAACCACTCACCGCTCTTTTTCACCGTGCGTTTTTGCGTCGCAAAATCCAGCTGCACAAAGCCGTAACGGTTTTTGTAGGCATTCATCCACGACCAGCAGTCGATAAACGTCCACATGTGATAACCAAGACAACCGCTGCCTTCCTGCAACGCGCGGTGCAGCCATTTCAAGTGTTCACGCACGAAGTCGATGCGGTAATCATCATTGATCTGCCCGCCGTGACCAAAGCGCAGTTCATTTTCCACACCCATGCCGTTTTCGGAAATAAAACAGCGCGGATTGCCGTAGTTTTCCCGCAGGTTGGTCAGAATGTCGTAGATGCCTTTTTCATAGATTTCCCAGCCACGGTGCGGGTTCATTTTACGCCCTGGCATCTCGTAGCTGCTGAAGAACCACTCCGGCATCATCGGGCTTTCCGGATTCACCAGACTGTCGCGGCACTGAATGCGGCGCGGCTGGTAGTAGTTAATGCCCAGCAGATCGACCACGCCCTGCTGCAACAATTCGGCGTCACCCTGGCGGCAATCCGGCAACTGGCCGTGCTCACGCAGCAGCTCGACCAGTTCCTGCGGATATTCACCCCGCAGTGCCGGGTCAAGGAAACTGCGGTTAAACATCAGGTCGGCAATATTGGCGGCTTTGATGTCCGCCGGATGCTGAGAACGCGGGTACGACGGCGTGAGGTTGAGAATAATGCCGATTTCGCCCCCCTGCTGACGCTCGCGGTAGGCTTTCACCGCCAGCGCGTGGGCCAGCATGGTGTGGTAGGCCACGGTGGCGGCACGCTTAAAATCCACCACGTTTGGGTAGTGGAAGTCATACAGATAGCCGCCTTCCACCGGCACTACCGGCTCATTAAAGGTAAACCAGTGCTTAACGCGGTCACCAAACAGGTCGAAACAGGTCGCGGCAAATTCACCGTAGGCCTGCACAACGTCGCGGTTTTCCCAGCCGCCCGCTTCCTGCATCACCATCGGCATATCGAAGTGGAACAGGTTAATAAAGGGCTGAACGCCCTGCGCCAGCATCTCGTCAATGACCTGGTTATAGAAGGTCACGGCTTCGGCATTGACTGCTCCGCGCCCGGCAGGAATTAAACGCGCCCAGGAGATCGACGTACGGAAAGTGTTGTGATTGAGCTGCTTCAGCAAAGCAATATCTTCGCGCCAGTGCTGATAGAACGTTGAGGTCTGCTGTGGCCCGACGTTGCCGTGAAAACGGTTAGGCTCTTGCTCGAACCAGTGATCCCAGATAGTGGCACTTTTACCAAAGCTCAGGTTTTCACCTTCGGTTTGCGGCGCAGAGCTGGCGCTGCCCCACCAGAATTCCTTCGGAAATGCATATTTCATGGTCATCTTCGCTGTCCTTTAGCTGATTTTATTAACTGTTAACCGGCACGGCATTGCCCGCCGTATGAGAGGAGGCTTTTTCTTCTTCCTGCTTAAGCAACGTGCGTTCATAGGCTTTGAGGAACGGGTAATACATCACCGCCGACAACACCATACAAAACAGGCACATAATCACCGGGCTGAACGCCCAGTTAGCGGCCCACGACGCCCCAATGGGCGCGGGCGTTGTCCAGGGAGTCAGCGACACCACCTGCGCGACCCAGCCCAACTTGGTGGCGGTATAAGCGAAAATGGCGTTGAGCATCGGCACAAAAATAAACGGCAGGAAAAACACCGGATTCATGATAATTGGCGCGCCGAACAGAATCGGTTCGTTGATGTTGAACAGGCTCGGCACCACGCCCATTTTGCCGATGGTACGCAAATGAATGGCTTTGCTGCGCAGCAATAGAAATGCCAGCGGCAGGGTCGAGCCCACGCCGCCAATCAACAGGTAGTGGTCCCAGAAACCTTGCAGGTAGATATGTGGCAACGGCGCACCGGCGGAGAGCGCGCTCTGGTTCAGCGCCAGATTGGTCAGCCAGAACGGGTTCATAATGCCGGTGACGATCAGCGCGCCGTGAATACCCGCGAACCATAAGATCTGGCAGATCATCACCGACAGCAGGATCGCAGGCAGTGAATCCGAGGCCGACACCAGCGGCGCCAGCAGATGCATGATCGCTTCAGGGATGATCATCCCGGTGGCGGACTGCACCAGCAGATTCAGTGGGTGCAGCGTGGCGACGATCACGATCACCGGGATCAGAATTTCAAACGATCGTGCCACACCGGTCGGCACCTCTTTCGGCAGGCGGATCGTAATATTGTGGCGCTTAAGAAAGGCGTACACCTCGGTGGTGTAAATCGAGGTGAGAATAGCCGTGAAAATTCCCTCTCCGGAGAAGAACTGCGTCGAAATCTGCTTATCGTGATAGGGCGCAGCCACCAGCAGGAAGCCCATAAACGCCAGTAAACCGGTCATGATGGGGTCCAGTTTGTAGTGCTTACCGAGGCTGGCACCGATGCCCACCGAGATGAAAAACGTCATGACACCCATGCTGAGATACCACGGCAGCATCAGCTCTTCGCGGTATTTGAGGGAAAGATTCAGCCATCCACGGGCAAAACCGTTGGTGGTTTCCGGTGAAAAAGGCGGGAAAATAAACACCAGCATAAACGAGCCGATGATCATAAACGGCAGCGCGGCGATAAAGCCGTCACGGATAGCAATCACATGCCGCTGCTGGCCGACTGTTCCGGCCAGCGGGGTAACACGGCGCTCTATAAAGTCGACCATCGACTGATAGGCACTCATGCGTGACTTCCTTCCTGCTCAATCAGCGCCAGAGCGTGGTCCAGTACTTTTTCACCGCGCTGCATGCCGTAATCCATCATGTCGATGGTGGCGACCGGGATATTAAATTCAGCCGCTTTCGCCGACAGATCCGCGTGCATATAACGAATTTGTGGCCCCAGCAGCACCACCTGATAGTCGCGGAATTTCTCCTCGAACTCGCTGGCCCCGAAGGCCGCAATCTCTACCTCGTCGCCGCGCGCCTGCGCCGCTTCGTTCATCTTACGAACCAACATACTGGTCGACATTCCCGCCGCGCAACAAAGCATGATTTTTTTCATAGTGCTTCACTCCAGTGATGAAAGGGCTGCTGAGTTAAAAGGATCACACTGGCATTGGAGTCATTTTGGAAACCGGTTTCCACTCTTTAAACTGAAGAATGAGAGCGCGTTCAAAAATCAGGCGCAACCTTGCACAAGGCTGTGAATGACATCACGAAGTTGAATGAAATATCAGCAAGTTTGCGAGGGCAAAGCTATGGCGCGGGAGAACAAAAACAAAAAAATGGGCAACCTGCGTTGCCCATTTTTACTTTACAGTACGAAACTGGAGGCCGATCAGACCGGCGGCAGGTCAAACAACAGAATTTCACTGTCTTCATCGGCATGTACCGACAGCGCGGTTTCATCCCAGATCGCCAGGGCATCGCTCGGGCCCGCTTTCTGGCCATTGATCGATACGGTACCTTTCACCACCTGGATCCACACGCGGCGTTCTGCCTGAATTTGATAAACCGACTGTTCATCTTTCTTCAGCGCCCAGCGTGACAGCTCCATGTCCTGGAACACTTTCAGCGAGCCATCGCGAGCATCGGGTGAAAGCACCAGCTGGCGGCCCTGCGGCGCGTCGAACATACGCTGTTCGTAACGCGGTTCCAGACCTTTTTTATCTGGAATGATCCAGATCTGGTACAGGTGCAATTTCTTATCTTTATTACCGTTGTACTCAGAGTGCGTCACGCCGGTACCGGCGCTCATAATCTGGAATTCACCTGCCTGAATCTGCTCTTTGTTGCCCATGCTGTCCTGATGTTCCACAGTGCCTTCCAGCACATAGGTCAGGATTTCCATGTCTTTGTGCGGATGCTTGCCAAAACCCTGCCCCGCGTCGATGAAATCTTCATTGATAACCCGCAGCGCGGAGAAACCCATAAAGTTCGCATCGTAGTAATCGGCGAAAGAGAAAGTGTGCCAGCTTTCCAGCCAACCGTGACTGGCGTGACCGCGTTCTTGTGCTTTGCGTAAGTAGATCATGTTCAACTCTCCTCAATGTTTTCTCTAGTCTAGTCAACGGCTGAGAATAAGAAAGCGTAAAAATCTCACTCCTCTGTTCAAAAAACATGAACAACTGCAGATGACTAAATTCAAAGGAATTGCAGGAGATTTATGCTGGTTTGGGAAGAGACAGAGAAATATTTTTTCGAAATAGTTTGAGGTGTGAGAAGGCGGCAAGCAAGCAAATCCCCGGGAGCATACACCAGTATGTGACCGAGGTGAGCGAGCGCAGCCAACGCACCCACAGCTCAAAATATGAAGAAAAAAAAGCCAGCGCATAAGGCTGGCTAAAAATACTGGAAGCAATGTGAGCAATGTCGTGCATTCATGGGGACCCGTTTGACCATGGTGTGTGGCCATCCCCGGAACACATGACAATAATAATCATTATCATTCGCACTTGTAAAGGATTATTTTTCGCCACTTTATCATTTGACTCTTTTTGAAATCCTGATAAATGTGGAGGTTATTCAAACAGTAACCACAATAAGAGGAGTGCCGCCATGAGCGAAATAGTCATACGCCACGCAGAAGACCGAGATGCACAGGCGCTACATCAGCTATACGCTCAGGTTCCGCTTTATACCGGCACGCTACAGCTCCCTTATTGTCCTGAATCCCTATGGGAAGAACGTCTTGCCGTCAAAGCGCCCGGGAAATTCGCACTGGTCGCCTGTATTGATGACAAAATTGTCGGCAATGCGGGCATGATGATTGAACAAAATCTGCGCCGCCGCCACGTTGCCTCTTTCGGTATCGGCGTAGACAGCGCTTTTCAGGGCAGAGGCATTGGCAGTGCACTGATCGCTGCCGTGGTTGATCTTTGCGACAACTGGCTGGGTATAAAACGCATCGAACTGACGGTGTATGCCGACAACGAAGGTGCCATCGCGCTGTACAAAAAGTTCGGTTTTGTCGTTGAAGGTCTCAGCCCGTGCTTTGCGATGCGCAACGGTGATCTGGTGGATGCGCTGCACATGGGCCGCATAAAGCCAGAAAGGCGTTAACCCCGCAGCGTTGCGGCGTCCGGCAGGACGCCGCAACGCCTCCTATACTTATCCTTCACTCACTGAATTCTGAAAGACCGAGGAGCGAAGATGAGCAAAGCGATCAAGCCCGAGCAGGCAGCGACCAACCGCCATATCGAGGCGTTTCTGACCCAGTTGAATTCCGGCGGCGGTAAGCCCATGGAGCAGATGGAACCGAAAGAGGCGCGCGAAGTTCTGATTGGTGCACAAAAGTCCGTTGAGGTGGATCTCAGCGGTATTGAAACCACTGAAAAGACCCTTATTGTCGATGAACACTCACTGACCCTTTCTATCGTCCGGCCCATCGGCCACAGCAAAAAATTACCGGTGTTTATGTTCTTCCACGGCGGTGGCTGGATACTGGGCGACTTCCCGACCCACAAACGTCTGGTCCGCGATTTAGTCGTCGGCAGCGGTGCCGTTGCAGTATTTGTTAACTACACGCCCTCACCGGAAGCGCACTATCCGGTCGCGATTAATCAGGCCTATGCGGCAACAAAATGGGTGGCCGAACACGCCGATGAAATCAACGTAGATGCCTCGCGGCTGGCTGTCGCCGGTAATAGCGTTGGCGGCAATATGGCAGCGGTTGTGGCGTTGATGGCCAAAGAGAAAGGCACGCCGCATATCGCCTTCCAGCTTCTGCTCTGGCCGGTGACAGATGCCAATTTTGATACCGAATCCTATCTGACTTACCCCGAGGGCTTCTTCCTGTCACGCAATATGATGAAGTGGTTCTGGGATGCCTATACCACCGATGCGGGCAAGCGCAAGGAGCTGCACGCTTCGCCGCTACAGGCCAAACCGGAACAACTTGCGGGGCTGCCGCCTGCACTGATTCAGGTGGCCGAATACGACGTGTTGCGCGACGAAGGCGAAGCCTATGGCCGCAAACTGAATGAAGCAGGCGTGGAAGTGACACTCGTCAGGTATGACGGACTGATCCATGACTACGGCCTGCTCAACCCGCTCGCTACTATCCCTGCCGTAAAAACCGCCCTCGCCCAGGCCGCCGCCGCGTTAAGGCACTATCTGGAGTAAAGCGGGAATAAAACGGATCTCGTTTGGTTTTGAATTGAGAAAAGCCCCGGCCGTGTTCAAAATGTCACCGGCAAGTCGCTGGAGAGACAATATTTTTACCGTTGGCTCGAACCCGCAGCAGGGAAGCCCGTCAGGGCTGACATTTTACGGCGATAACAGCGGTGACTGAAACACGGCTATCCCGATTCAGCGATAGCGCGCAGTTTAAAAACGCAGGATTCCAAAGGAGGTTC
>CAMLBO010000106.1 GCA_946478305.1 uncultured Enterobacterales bacterium | reverse complement strand
ACGTAAGGAGTCGTCGGCAGCGTCAGATGTGTATAAGAGACAGTGATAATACCGACCTGCGGCACGTACAGTGCACCTGCCAGCCCGCACAGCATCGCGGACACCGTCCAGACGAACAGCTTGAAACCTTTCGGATCATAGCCGCAGAAGATCAGCCGGTTTTCGGCATCGCGCACGGCGGTCAGCACGCGGCCATATTTGCTGCGCGCCAGCGCAAAGCCCAGTGCCAGACTGAAAACCAGTACCAACACGGTCATCAAAAATAATCCGATGCGGGTACCGGTGGCGGTGACCTGAAAACCGAGCAGGGTGGTGAAACCGGTAAAACCGTTATTGCCGCCAAAACCCGTTTCATTGCGGAAAAACAGCAGCATTCCGGCGTAGGTCAGTGCCTGCGTCATGATCGAAAAATAGACGCCTTTGATTTTGGAACGAAAGGCGAAGTAGCCGAACACAAACGCCAGCGCACCGGGCACCAGCACGATCAGGCACAGCGCCCATGCGAAATATTGCGTACCCGCCCAGAACCACGGCAGTTCGGTCCACGACAGAAACGACATAAAGTCCGGCAGGCCGCTGCCCGCCGCCTGACGCATCAGGTACATGCCCATCGCATAGCCGCCCAGGGCGAAAAATAGCCCGTGACCCAGCGACAGTAAACCGGCGTAGCCCCACACCAGATCGAGGGCGATCGCGACGATCGCATAGCACAGGATCTTGCCGATAAGCGTCAGCGTATAAGTGGAGATCGACAGTGGATTCTCCGCCGGCAGCAGCGCCAGAAACGGCATGATAATCAGCGCGGCCAGCACCAGAATGCCTACGGTCATCGCAATTTTCGGCGCTTTTTGCACGCCGGTAACGGTTAGCGGTTGGCTCATCAGTCAATCACCCTGCCTTTAAAGGCGAACAGTCCCTGCGGACGTTTCTGAATAAACAGGATAATCAGCGCCAGAATGAGGATTTTCCCCAGCACCGCGCCAATTTCCGGTTCAAGAATTTTGTTCACAATGCCCAGACCAAAGGCTGCGACCACCGTTCCCGCCAGCTGGCCGACGCCGCCGAGTACCACCACCAGGAAAGAGTCGATGATGTAACCCTGACCGAGCTCGGGACCGACGTTGCCGAGCTGGGAGAGCGCCACGCCGCCTAAGCCCGCGATGCCGGAACCGAGGCCGAACGCCAGCATATCGACGCGGCCGGTCGGCACGCCGCAGCAGGCGGCCATCGCACGGTTTTGCGTCACGGCGCGCACGTTCATGCCGAGGCGCGTTTTATTGAGCAGCAGCCACGTCAGCGCGAGCACCAGCAGGACGAAAATGATCACCGCAATACGGTTGTACGGCAGCACCAGATTCGGCAGCAGCTGAATGCCGCCGGAGAGCCAGCCGGGGTTAGCGACTTCCAGGTTCTGCGCGCCAAACAGCACGCGCACGCCCTGAATCAGAATCAGGCTGATGCCCCAGGTCGCTAAAAGCGTTTCCAGCGGGCGGCCATACAGATGGCGGATCACCGTGCGCTCCAGCGCCATACCGATCCCGGCGGTGATAAAAAACGCCACCGGCAGCGCGACCAGCGGATAAATCGCCAGCAGCCCCGGTGCGTAGTGCTGAAACAAAGACTGCACCATGTAGGTGGAATAGGCGCCGAGCATCAGCATCTCGCCGTGCGCCATATTGATCACGCCGAGCAGGCCGTAGGTGATCGCCAGCCCCAGCGCGGCCAGCAGCAAAATCGAGCCGAGCGACAAACCGGTAAAGGCCTGCCCGAGCAGATCGCCCATCAGCAACCGGTGCTGCACCGCTTTCAGGCTGACAACGGCGGCGGCACGTACCGTGGCGTCGGGTTCAGTTTTCGGGTCGATCAGACTTTGCAGGCGGCCCTGTGTGTCTGGGTCACCGGAGGTGCCGAGCAGTTCGACGGCTTTCAGGCGTACCTGCGGATGGGTATCCGCCAGCTGTAAATTCGCCAGTGCAATAGCCAGCGCGTCATGCACTGCGCTGTCTTTCTCCACCTCAAAACGATGGGTCAACAACGGCAGCTGGTCGGCTTGGGCTTCACGCTGCAAGGATTTCGCCGCCTGCAAACGCACGGTGCTGTCGGTGCTGACCAGCCGGTGTGCAGAGAGCGCATTGGCAATCAGGATCCGCAGGCGGTTGTTCAGCCACACCTTTTTGGTGTCGCCCTGCGGTTTGGCATCGCCCTCCAGCGGTGTCAGCACCGTGCCGTTTTGCGCAAAGGCGTGTTTGGCGTCGTCGGTCACCACGTTTTCCTCCTTCAGTGCCTCAAGCAGCGGCAGTCTCTCCGGTTGTGGGTCCGCCGCCCATTGTTGTAATAGCACGGCCTGCTGGCTGCGGCTGGCGGCAGCAAACTCGTTTGCCGGACCGGCATGTGCCAGTAGTGGCAGGCCATAGGCTATGAAAAGCAGTAATCGGAGTAGAGTTTTCATCATGTCTTCGCCGTAAAAGTTGTATTCCTAAGACCGCGGGCTTGCAGCCCACACCCGCTCAGACCTTGGGCTCGCTGCCCAAACTGGCTAAGACCGTGGGCCTGCAGCCCACACCCGCCCAGAAGGAGCGCCAAGGCGCGCCCCTTCTGGACATCCCGCGCCTTTTTGTTTGTGACACCGACAGCTATCGCTGCTGGCAGGGAACGTGTTTCAGAGACTTCCGTTCACGGCGCAAACGGCGCCGCTGCGCGGTGCTCTCATTTCAGGTTCGGACCCGCCCGGAAAAAGACCCGTGCGGTTTCTCACCGTTCATTCGCCGCCGTTTTGAGTGCGCCTTTGAGGCATTTTTAAGGTCAAAATAGACTTGCTCTGCTATTTTTTGACTTACATAGCCATTAGGCCGCATTCAAAAATTCCGCTGAGCAAGAGGTTCGAGACCTATGGCTCGAACCCGCCGCGAAGGTACCGCGTCGCGGCGGTATTTTGCGGCGAGAACGGATGCTCCTGGAACACGGTGCCTGTATGGCGCGAAGCTGTCGGTGTCTCAGAGAAAAAACGCAGGATTCCAAAGGAGGCACGTTTATGCCTCCTTTGGGCCAGTTTGGGCGGCGAGCCCAAGGTCTTAGGCAGTTTGGACGCCAAGCCCAAGGTCTCAGCGTGCCTGCTGCCATCCCTAATTAGCCGTCTTCACCGGTGTGTCTGGTTTCTTATCGTTCCCAGCGATGTACGGACTCCACGGCTGGGCGCGGATAGCTTTGTCGGTCTGCCAGACCACGTTGAACTGCCCGTTGGCTTCGATTTCGCCGATCATTACGGGTTTATGCAGATGATGATTGGTGGCATCCATGGTCAGCGTGAAACCCGACGGGGCGGCGAAAGTCTGCCCGGCCATGGCGGCGCGGACTTTATCCACGTCGGTGGTCCCGGCTTTCTCAACGGCCTGCGCCCACATATGGATGCCGACGTAGGTCGCTTCCATCGGGTCGTTGGTCACGGCGGAGTCGGCGTTCGGCAGTTTGTGGGCTTTGGCGTAAGCCTTCCATTCGGCGACGAATTTTTTGTTGGTTGGGTTATCGACGGACTCAAAGTAGTTCCACGCCGCGAGGTCGCCGACCAGCGGTTTGGTGTCGATGCCGCGCAACTCTTCTTCGCCGACCGAGAAGGCTACGACCGGCACGTCAGTCGCTTTCACGCCCTGGTTCGCCAACTCTTTGTAGAACGGTACGTTGGAATCACCGTTGATGGTGGAGATGACCGCCGTTTTGCCACCTGCGGAGAATTTCTTAATGTTGGAGACGATGGTCTGATAATCGCTGTAACCAAACGGCGTATAGACCTCTTCGATATCACTGTCTTTCACGCCTTTGGAATGCAGGAAGGCGCGCAGGATTTTGTTGGTGGTGCGCGGATACACGTAGTCGGTGCCGAGCAGGAAGAAGCGTTTTGCCGCACCGCCGTCTTCGCTCATCAGATATTCCACCGCTGGGATCGCCTGCTGGTTAGGCGCAGCACCGGTGTAGAACACGTTTGGCGACATCTCTTCGCCTTCGTACTGCACCGGGTAGAACAGCAGGCCGTTCAGCTCTTCAAACACCGGCAGCACGGATTTACGCGAGACCGACGTCCAGCAGCCAAACACCACGGCGACTTTATCCTGCGTCAGCAATTGGCGGGCCTTTTCGGCGAACAGCGGCCAATTGGAGGCCGGATCGACCACCACCGGTTCCAGCTTTTTGCCCAGCACTCCGCCGTGGGCGTTGATGTCGTCAATGGTCATCAGCGCGATGTCTTTAAGCGGCGTTTCAGAAATTGCCATGGTGCCGGAGAGCGAGTGCATGATCCCGACCTTGATGGTATCGGCCGCCTGTGCGCTCCAGGCTAAACCCATGCTGACCACGGTGGCGGAGAGGGCGAAGGCTTTAATAAAATGTCGACGATGCATAGAGAAACCCCTGTTAGGTTATGGAATATACCCTTCATCCTTCGAGCCGCATGTGCGTTGGCGGCGCTTATTCACCCGAATCACTTACTTGAGTAAGCTCATCGGGATTCGTTCGCTTGCCGCCTTCCTGCAACTCAAATGATTTTGGGTATAAATCGAAAGTTTTTTATAAAAGTCATGATGGGTTGCCCTCATCATTTCTGGCCTGATGCAGCATATGCAGCGTGATTTTGCGCATCTCGGCTTTACTGACGGCAATGTGGTCGTGTAGCTGGCGTTGGGCCTCCTGAGTTTGCTGTTGCATGATGGCAAGCAGAATGCTTGCGTGTTCGTGATACGTGGCATCGACCCGCGACGTTTTGGTGAAATCCAGGCGGCGGATGATGCGGATTTTTTCCGTCAGGTCGCGGTGGATGCGGGCCATTTCGGCATTGCCTGCGGCTTCAACCAGCGTCATGTGAAAGGCTTCGTCAAAGCGCGACACCGTCTGCCCGTCATCCAGGCGCGGCTCGTCAATCCAGAAGCTCTTCAGCGTCGAGAGTTGTGCTGGCTGTGCCTGCGCTTTCAGTGCGCACAGACGCTTCACCGCCTCTAACTCCAGCACGATGCGCAGGTCATAAAGCTGTTCGAAATAGTCGAAATCAAAGGGTCTGACCTGCCAGCCGCTGCGGAAAAACACTTCGACATAGCCTTCGCGTTCCAGCCAGAACAGCGCCTGACGCACCGGCGTACGGCTGGTTTCCATACGTTCGGCAATGTCGTTTTCACTGAACCGGTCGCCCGGCAGCAGGTGGAAGTTAAAAATGTCGTCTTTAAGTTGCAGGTAAATGCGCTCAGCCAGCCCTTCCGGGCGGCTTTTGCTGCGTTTTTTGTCTGCGATAGAGCGTGAACCGATCAGTTGCATAGCGTTTCCTGATGAAAGACTTACGCGGATTGCGCGTCGTCCAGCCACAACAGTGCGTCGCCGGGCCCGACCGGGCGACCCTGCTGGCAGCTGATTTTGCTGACGGTGCCCGCGCAGGGCGCGTAGACCGACAGCTCCATTTTCATCGCTTCCACCACAATCAGGGCCTGACCCGCTTCGACCTGCTGACCCGGTTCGACCAGAATTTTCCACACGCTGCCGTTTAGGTCAGCGCTGACCAAATGGCCGTTCTGTTCGCTGTCATCTTCGGCGATTTCTACCACGTTGGACGCGGCCTCCACGGCGGCACTCTCCTGCGCGGCCCAGTGCGCCACTTCGGTGGTGAAAGCGGCAGACTGCCGGACGCGGAAATCGGCAATATCGACGGCGTTGTCCGCAAGAAACTGGGTATATTGCGCAAAGTCGAACTCGGTCTCTTCGATGCGAACCTGCGCCCGCCCTTCGCGGAATGCGTCGCGCTGGGCATCGAGTTCGGCTTCGGTCACCTCATAGAAACGCACCTGATCAAAGAAGTGCAGCAACCACGGCTCACCATCTTTAAACTGCGGATTCTTCAGGAAGGTATTCCAGATAGGCAGCGTACGGCCGACCAGTTGATAGCCGCCCGGCGAGTCCATGCCGTAGATGCACATGTACATCCCGCCGATGCCGACCGTGCCTTCGGCAGTGTATGAGCGCGCCGGGTTGTATTTGGAGCTCAGCAGGCGATGGCGCGGATCGACTGGCACCGCGCACGGCGCGCCGAGATAGACATCACCCAGACCGAGGATCAGATAGCTGGCATCGAAGAGGATTTTTTTCACCTCTTCGCGGCTCGAAAGTCCGTTGGTGCGCTGGATAAAATCCACGTTATTGGGCAGCCATGGCGCTTCGCTGCGCACGGTTTGCTGATAGCGTTCGACCGCGCCGAGCGTGGCGGAATCCTCAAACGCCATCGGCATATGCACGATGCGGGTCGGGATTTTGAGCTGGCTGACGTCCGCCAGATCCTGCTCGAGCAACAGCAGATGGGAGAGCAGGGCTGACTGATGGATCACACGGCTGTTATAGCGCACCTGGAGCGAACGCACGCCCGGCGACAGCTCTTCAATGCCCGGCTCTGCGGCTTCGCGGATGGCTTTCATCAGCAGATAGAGGCGCAGACGCAGGGCAAGATCCAGCACGTTGTCGCCGTATTCTATCAGCACGTAGCCATCCCCGGCCTGACGGTACTGCACTGACGGGCGGCCTTCGGTCGCAGGCAGTTCGGCCAGCACGGTGGCCGAGGCGGTGGTGTGCGGCAGCAGCGACGGTGTCGCCAGTGTCATGGCATCAATGGGCATCAGCGAATCCACCATCCCCTGTTGCGCCAGTTCCAGCGCCTGCGCCTGTTCGAAACTGATTGGGTGGAAGCGGATTTTATCCCCCGGCTTCACCTGACCGACTTTCCACAGTTCGGCTTTGGCGATGGTCACCGGGCAGACAAAGCCGCCGAGGCTTGGTCCGTCACGGGTCAAAATCACCGGGAAGTCGCCGGTAAAGTTAATTGCGCCAATGGCGTATTCGCAGTCATGCACGTTGGACGGGTGCAGTCCTGCTTCGCCGCCGTCCAGCCGCGCCCACTGTGGTTTTGGGCCAGTTAAACGCACGCCAAGGCGGTTAGAGTTGTAGTGAACCTGCCATTGGGCGGCGAAGAACGCGTCGATGGACTCTTTAGTGAAGAAGTCCGGGGCGCCGTGCGGGCCGTACAACACGCCGATATTCCAGACGTTGCCGTAAGCCGGAACACACTGTGCTGCCGCAGCCTGTGGCAGGCTGACCGGCGCGGGCGTGGTGCAGGCGGGCAGTTCGGGTTGGGAAATTGTCAGCATATCGGCGACGCGCAACGTGCGACCGGCCTGGCCGCCGAACTGGCCGAGGGCGAAGGTCGAACGGCTGCCGAGATAAACCGGCACGTCGAAGCCGTTACGCACCGCGAGGTAGGTGCGGCAGCCCTGCGTGGCGCGGCCCAGTGTTAAAGTCTGCCCGGCTTTGACGTTAACCGGCTCCCAATAAGTGACGCTTTCGCCATCAATGTCAGCCGGACAGCGTGCGCCGGTCAGCGCGAAGGTGGCATCACAATGAAAACGCAGGGTTGGCCCCTGTAACGTGAATTCCAGACCGGCAGCGTCAGGGTGATTACCGACGATGCGATTAGCCAGGCGGAACGCAAAATCATCCATCGGGCCAGACGGCGGCACGCCGATATCCCAGTAACCGAGGCGGCCGGGATAGTCCTGAATGCTGCTGTAGGTACCGGGTGCGATCACTTCGATGGCCTGCGGTGCGTAGTCGAAGGTATCGAGCATGCGCGTCCACATCTGGCCCGCGTGGAAAACCGGTGTGGCAACCACCTGACGCAGGTAATCAATGTTAGTGGCGATGCCGTGCAGACGTGTGGCGGCCAGCGCGGTGGACATTTTCGCCAGCGCGTCCTGACGATCGGTGCCATGCACAATCAGCTTGGCGATCATTGGGTCATAAAAGGCCGACACTTCGCTGCCGGTGGAGACCCAACCGTCAACGCGTACATCTTGCGGGAACACCACTTCGGTTAGTACGCCGGGGCTTGGCTGGAAATTCTTCAACGGGTCTTCGGCGTAAATACGCACTTCCATCGATGCGCCCTGCGGGGCTTTTTCCATTGCTACCCAGTCGAGCAGTTCATCGGCGGCGACGCGCAGCATACATTCGATTAAATCCAGCCCGGTGACCATTTCGGTGACCGGATGTTCCACCTGCAAACGGGTATTCACTTCGAGGAAATAGAATTCGTTACGCGCGGGGTCGAAAATGAATTCGACGGTACCGGCGCTGCGGTAGTTGACCGACTCACCCAGCTGCACGGCAGCGCGGTGTAAGGCGTCGCGGGTGGCCTGCGGCAGATTCGGCGCAGGCGTTTCTTCTACGACTTTCTGATTGCGGCGTTGTAGCGAACAGTCGCGTTCGCCGAGCGCCACCACGCGGCCTTTACCGTCGCCAAAAATCTGCACTTCGACGTGGCGGGCGCGATCCACAAAGCGCTCGAGAAAGACACCCGCGTCGCGGAAAAAATGCTCGCCGAGGCGCTTCACGCTGTCCCACGCGGCGCGCAGGGCGGCTTCGTCCTCACAACGGGTCAAGCCGATACCGCCGCCGCCCGCCGTGCTTTTGAGCATGATGGGATAGCCAATCTCAGCGGCGGAAGTTACGGCATCGTCGATGCTGTCGAGTAAACCGGTGCCCGGCGTCATCGGCACACTGGCGGCTGCGGCCAGCTCACGGGCGCGGTGCTTGAGGCCGAATTCACGGATCTGCGCGGCGCTCGGGCCGATAAAGGCGATATCTGCTGCTTCGCAGGCATCGGCGAATTCAGCGCTTTCGGAAAGAAATCCGTAGCCAGGGTAGATCGCCTGCGCACCGGTCTCTTTCGCCGCGGCCAGAATTTTGTCGATCATCAGGTAGCTGTCGCTGGCCTTGTCGCCGCCAAGCGCAATGGCGATGTCGGCGTCGGTCACGTGCGGTGCATTACGGTCAGCGTCGGAATAGACGGCGACGCTGGTCACCCCCAGACGCTTCAGGGTACGGATGGCGCGGCAGGCGATTTCACCACGGTTGGCAATCAATACTGTCGAGAACATCGTGTGGCTCCTCAGGCGTTTTTCAGAGAGGCGAGGTGAGAGACGTAGTTTCTCCACCCGCCAAAATGGGTGACATCAGTGGCGTCGTTTATCGCCCAGGGCTCGCAGATAAAGCCTTTCACCGTGCGGCCATCCGCCAGTTGCAGCGAGCCGATACCCAGTGGCGCAGGGATCTCCGCGACGAATTCGCCAAAGCGCGCCAACGGGATGTCCCACAGTTCAACGGTGATCGCACTGCCGCCGTCGGTTTTGACCAGTCCCGGTTTTGGCGGCGTGGTATTGGCGAGGGCGTAAAGTTTGTAGCTGGCGGCGGTGGTGGTCTGCTCGACGCGCACGCCTTTACGTTGGGTGAGCTGGAAATTGAGCGGCATACCGGTCAGGTGCGCGCCGACGACGGCGACCCTGACGTGATCCGGGCTGGCCGCAACGTTGCTCATAAAGTCGCTGGCGCTGAGTTCGCGGCCAGTTGCCCCCAGCGGTAAACCAAGGCTGCGCTGCCACTGGCGGCCAAAAGCGGCCAGGGCGTCGTCGTGCCATGCCGGGGCAATCAGCGTAATGCCGGACGGCAGACCGTCGGCGCGGAGGCTGGACGGCAGCGCCAGCGCGGACAGGTCAGCCAGATTGGTGAAGTTGGTGTAGGTGCCGAACTGTGAGTTGAAGAGCACGGGTTCTTGCGCCATCTCCTCCAGCGTGCGGATCGTCGGTGAGGTCGGCACGATCAGCGCATCGAAACCTTCCAGCGCCAGATTGATTTTGCGGGCCAGCTCGGCGCGCAGGTACTCGGCGCGCCACGCGTCACACGCGCTGTAGTTGAGGCCGTTGGCGACAATGCCGCGCACCGTGGGGTCCATGGTTTCGGGCATATCTTCGAAAATCTTACCGACCGCCACGGTGCGCTCGGCTACCCATGCCCCGTAATAGAGCTGTTCGGCCAGTGCGCGGAACGGCGTGAAATCAATAGGTACCAGCGTGACACCGTTGCTGGTCAGGCGCTCCAGCGCCTGCTCGAATTCAAATTCAGCCAGCGCGTCGCCAAAAAATTCCAGGCTGTCAGGCACGGCAAAACGCGGATGAACGGACATCGCCGCGGGCGCGGTATGCGGGTTAGAACGCGAGTAAGCATCGGCAGCATCATAACCCCCTGCGGCGTGCGCCACGGTCTGGGCATCGATCACCGTCAGGGCGAAAATAGACACCGTGTCATTGAGGCGGCAAGCAGGCACCACGCCGTTACTCGACAGCCAGCCTTTGGTCGGTTTCAGGCCAACAATGTTGTTGAACCCGGCAGGTACGCGGCCTGACCCGGCGGTGTCGGTTCCCAGCGAGAAAGCCACTAACCCGCGTGCCAGCACGGAAGCCGAACCGGAACTGGAACCGCCGCTGACATACGCTGCATCAAAAGTGTTGAGCACCGCGCCGTGCGGTGAGCGGGTGCCGACCAGGCCGGTGGCGAACTGATCCAGGTTGGTTTTGCCAACCACAATCGCCCCTTTGGCACGCAGGTTGGCGACAACGGTGGCGTCGGCCTCTGCCGTATAAGTGAATGCCGGACAGGCGGCGCTGGTGGGCCAGCCGCCGACATCAATATTGTCTTTTACCGCGAAAGGCACACCAAACAACGGCAGGGAGGCCAGCGAGCCATCGGCGTCGCGGCGCAACTGCTCGAGGTGGGCGAGTTGTGTCTCCAGTTGGGCCGGCGTTGGCAGGTATAGCCAGGCATTGTCACGGGAACTCAGGCTACCCAGCACCATCGACAGGGAACTGCGCAGACTGTCGGGTGCCGTTTGGTAATGCTGTTGCCAGTCGTGCAGGGTGAAAGCGTGAAACGGGGTGGTCGCAGATCGTAAGCTGTCGTTCATCGGTTGAATTCCATCTGGTACACAAGATTGAATTCATCAAAGCAAAGGCCGTGCCATTTTATTTGTTATTGAATAACAACGGTTTTTAATGAACTGATGACTGTTTTGCACAAATGTTGCACCAGCGTCGCTGTGCAACTGAGCGAAAAGGGCGCGGAAATTTTGCGGGCGAAGGACTAAATTTGAATCATTATCCGTGAAAGTGCTTGCGATAATATCGTGCACTATCTATATTGAAACTCATGAATACGAAAACTCACCCTGCAACCTCCGCGAACGCCCTTTTGCATCTGGACCAACAGATGTGTTTCGCGCTTTATTCGGCGAATCTGGCACTGCACAAAGTGTACCGCAAGCTGCTGGGCCAGCTTGATCTGACCTATCCGCAATATCTGGTGATGTTGGTTCTCTGGCAGCGTGATGATGTGACGGTCTCTGATATCGGTGAGAAACTGTTCCTTGATTCTGCCACGTTGACGCCGCTGTTGAAGCGTCTGGAAGTGGCCGGTTTGCTGCTGCGCCAGCGTGCAAAGACCGATGAGCGGCAGGTCATTATCACTCTGACCGGAGCGGGCAAGGCATTACAGGAAAAGGCGAAAAGTATTCCGGAAGCCATTCTTTGTGCCACTGAGTGTGACGTCAATGAAATGGTTGCGCTTAAGCAGCAGCTGGAGTTGCTGCGTACTCATCTGAAAGATAAGTCCTGATTTATTCGACATTATTACGTCGCAGCAAACAGACAAATCCGAGGTGTGCTTTCGAATTTGTCTGCTAGTATTAAATATATCGTGTGCGATTTAATCGCATGAAATAAAATTCAATCTAAAAGTAACCTGACCTTAAAAGGAATCCACTATGTCTATTGAAAAAGTTATCTATCGCGCTCATGCCTCTGCAACCGGTGGCCGTGACGGCCGTGCTGTTTCTGATGACGGTATCCTTGACGTCAAACTGGGTGTACCAAAAGAGATGGGCGGTATGGGAGGGGGAACCAACCCTGAGCAGCTGTTTGCGGCGGGTTATTCAGCCTGTTTCCTTGGGGCGATGAAAGCCGTTGCCGCCAAAGAAAAAATCAAAATCCCTGCTGATGCAAAAATTGAAGGCGCAGTGGGCATCGGTGAGATCCCAGGTGGTTACGGTATCGAAGTACAACTCGACATCACCCTGCCGGGTATGGAACGTAGCGAAGCGGAAGCTTTGGTTGCCAAAGCACACAAAGTTTGCCCATATTCCAATGCTACCCGCGGCAACATTGATGTGACGCTGAACGTGAAATGATGACCTCAATATAAATAAGGTCTTCACGTCCTGTTTATCCCGCTCAAAGGAGGCTACGGCCTCCTTATTCTTTGTGCGAAATCCCCGCATTCTTTTCGCAACGCACCCCGCAGCGCTATCTACAGACGGATTACTCCTGAAATCCCATCCAAATCCCGTTTCTCACCAATATCTGTGAACCAGTTGCTTATAAACATGTCACAATGATTCAGAATCTTTCAAAAATCGTCTGGAAAATCACATTACATGAATAGAGTGAAGACTCTATCGCAGCAAAATCTCTCATTCTTGTTAGCGATCTACATCGGCATTTTTCTCAATGTCTCCGTTTTTTTTCGCCGCTTCGCCCCTCTCACTCACAGTGTCAATTTCATAGAATTGTCCCAAGCAGTGACCGAAGTGGTCGCTATAGTACTGTTCACTTTCTTCCTGCTGCGCCTGCTTTCTCTGGGCGGTAAGCTGTTTTTCCGCATTGTGGCAAGCCTCCTGTTGCTGATCTCCGTGGCGGCCAGCTACTACATGGTGATGTTCAACGTGGTGATTGGTTACGGCATTATTGTGTCGGTAATGACCACAGATATTGATCTGAGCAAAGAGGTAGTGGGCTGGTATTTCGTCGGGTGGATGATTGCTGTGAGCGCCGTCCCGCTGATGCTTATCTGGAAGAATGACCTGCGCTCAACGCTGATCGAACAAATGAAAACCCCGGGGCAGCGGTTGCTGCCGTTAGGTATTTTGCTGGTTGTGGTCGCGCTGGTCTGGTTGCCATTGCGTATGCTGGATAAACAGCAAAGCAGGAATGAAAAGCTGACCAACATCGATTTACCCAGCTACGGTGGAGTAGTCGCGCACTCCTACCTGCCCTCAAACTGGCTGGCGGCACTCGGCCTTTTTGCTTACACCAAAGTGGATGAAAGCCAGGATGCGGGCAATTTTTTTGACCCGGCCAAAGCCTTTACCTATGTACCGCCTGCCGATGTCGATGACACCTATGTGGTCTTTATCATTGGTGAAACCACCCGCTGGGACCACATGGGTTTGTTGGGCTATGAGCGCGACACCACGCCACGTCTGTCGAAAGAGAAGAACCTGGTCGCTTTTCGCGGCAAATCCTGCGACACCTCCACCAAGCTCTCCTTACGCTGCATGTTCGTGCGTGAGGGCGGGGCAGAGGATAATCAGCAACGGACCCTGAAAGAGCAAAATATATTTGCGGTGCTCAAATCCCTGGGCTTCAGCTCTGAGCTGTTCGCGATGCAAAGCGAAGTGTGGTTTTACAATAACGCCAATCCCGATGACTACTCTTTCCGCGAAATTATCGCCTCTGAGAAACGTAATGACGGTAAACCGGTGGATGACATGCTGTTGGTTAACGAGTTGCAGGAGTCACTGAGAAAGCATCCGCAAGGCAAGCATCTGGTTGTGCTGCACACCAAAGGTTCACATTACCTTTATTCGCAGCGTTATCCGCGCAGTTTCGCCCGTTATACGCCCGAGTGTATGGGGGTAGATCGCGCCTGTACCAAGGCTCAGTTGATTAATGCTTTTGATAATAGCGTGTTGTATACCGACAGCTTTATCGCCAACGTGATGGATCAGTTACGTGATAAGAAAGCGCTGGTATTTTACGCGGCGGATCACGGTGAGTCTATTGATGAGAATTCACACCTCCACGGTACGCCGCGTCAGATGGCACCCCCGGAGCAGTTCCGCGTGCCGATGCTGGTATGGGCCTCGGACAGTTTCCTTGCTCAACCCGATCACCAGCAGGCGTTCGAACGGTTGAAAGCCCAGCAGCGGGTCGGGGGCGAAAAGCGTCATGAAGAGCTGTTTGATTCGATTCTCGGCTGTCTCGGTTATACGTCACCGGACGGAGGTATTAATCCTGCCAATAATTGGTGCGCTAAACCTCAGCCTGACCGGAATATTTGATGCACTACAGGCCGGTTTCGGTGGAAATCTAAGCAGTCAGCTTCCATGTGATAAAAAGGCGTTGACGCTCTGAATCAGCAGCAGTAACATGCGCTCCGATTCGGCGAGTAGCGCAGCTTGGTAGCGCAACTGGTTTGGGACCAGTGGGTCGGAGGTTCGAATCCTCTCTCGCCGACCACATTCGAAAAACCTGCTTTTTAAAGCAGGTTTTTTTTCGTC
>CAMLBO010000105.1 GCA_946478305.1 uncultured Enterobacterales bacterium | reverse complement strand
CCTTTAGCCCAACTGCGGGGCTAAACCGTCAAAGATCGGGCATTAAACTGGCGGCGGTAGAGCGTGGGTGTCGTGCCAAGACGCTGGCGGAAGTGGTGACGCAGGGCTTGCGGAGAGCCAAAACCGGACTGTTCCGCCACGCGGTCAATACTTAGCGAGCCGCTCTCCAGCAGGGCGCAGGCATTTTCCAACCGTACGCCGAGCATCCATTCGCCCGGCGTGGTGCCGGTCGCGTCATGAAAACGGCGCAGAAAGGTGCGTCGGCTCATGCCTGCGTCGGCAGCCAGTTGTTCAATCGCCAGGGGTTTATTGAGGCGGGTACGCAGGTCATCGAGCAACGGTGACAACGTTCTAGCCGGGCGGGCCGCTACCGGTTGTTGAATCCATTGCGCCTGGCTGCCTTCACGCAGCGGCGGGGTCACCATGCGGCGTGCGGTACGGTTGGCGACGTCGATGCCATAATCGCGTCGGATCAGATGCAGGCACAAATCAACCCCGGCGGCTCCCCCGGCGGAGGTGATCACGCTGCCTTCATCCACATAAATCATGCCGTGCTCGACCTGGATTTTCGGGAATCTCTCAGCCAGCGCAGGGGTGCTGTTCCAGTGGGCGGTGGCGCGTTTGCCATCCAGCAGGCCTGCAGCCGCCAGCACAAAACTGCCCGCGCAAATGGAGACTATCCGCGTGCCTCGTGCATGGGCTTTTTGCAGTGCCTCAATCAGCCTCTCTGTGGCCGGCTCGTCAATACTGCGCCAGCCGGGGATCACTATGGTTCCGGCATTTTCGAGTAATTCCAGCCCACCATCGACCACCAGCCGTACACCGCCTTGCGCGCCGAACGTACCTTCCTCCACCGACGCGACCTCGAGATCGTACAGCGGCTTCCCGAGCAACTCATCGGCTCGGCCAAAGGCCTCGACCGCAATGCCGAATTCGAAAGTGCACAAGCATTCATAAGCCAGCAGCACCAGCCGCCGGTTAAGGGGAGGTAATGTACCGGCGGGGGCAGAAATTTTGGTCAGAGCATTCATGTTGGGCATACAGGGCGAGGTTCTCACACGTTGGCATAATCTTGACGATACATGGCATCCGGACTGATTTCCACCGTAGCGGAGTTCTTCCATGCTGACGCTCTCTGAATGTTTTGCAGGAAATAAGTATGAAAAATCTATTGGCTCTGACCGCCGTTTGCCTGGCGGCGCTGATGTCGGGGCTGGAAATCTCCAGCGTACCGGTGATCCTGCCGGTGCTGGAAAAACAGATGCACGCCAGTTTTAACGATCTGCAATGGATCATGAATGCCTACACGTTGGCCTGTACCACAGTACTGATGGCGACCGGGACACTGGCCGACCGCTTCGGCCGCAAGCGGATTTTCATTATCAGCATTATGGCCTTCGGGCTGACGTCGCTGATGTGCGGGCTGGCCAACAGTGCCACATGGCTGATTGTCGGACGCTTTTTGCAGGGGCTGAGCGGCGGAGCAATGTTGACCTGCCTTATTGCCATCCTCTCTTATCAGTTTCCCCATGGTAAAGAGCGCAGTCGGGCATTTGCGGCCTGGGGAATACTTTTTGGCTTCGGGCTCGGTTTTGGGCCGATCATTGGCGGCATGTTGGTGGCGCTGCTTAGTTGGCACTGGGTGTTTCTGGTCCACGTTTTTATTGTGTTGCTGACCCTGATTTTAGCCTTGGGAAACGTGGTGGAATCCCGCGATTTGCAGGCAAGAAAGCTGGATATAGGGGGTGTTGTGACGTTGTCACTCAGCGTGTTGGGTACTACGTTTTTGATCACGCAGGGCAGCAGCCTCGGCTGGCAAAGCCCGGCAGCAAGGGGTATCGCGCTGATCACCGTGATGTGTGCCGTACTCTTTGTCTGGGTAGAGAAACGACACACCCATCCGATGTTTGATTTTGCCGTCTTCCGCATCCGGCGTTTTTCGGGGGCGCTGATGGGATCCATCGGCATGAATTTCAGTTTCTGGCCGTTAATGATTTATCTGCCGGTCTATTATCAGGGGGGGCTGGGGTACGGCAGTGTCGACACCGGGCTGGTGCTGCTGGCCTACACATTACCCACCTTGTTGATGCCGCCGCTGGCAGAAAAGCTGGTCGCGCGATATGGCGCTGAGAAACTGATCCCGCTAGGGCTGTTTGCCATCGGGGTGGGTTTTATGATGATGAAATACGCGGCTGCGAATAGCGCAAGCCTGTTACCCGGCGCCCTGCTGGCAGGTGCTGCTCTGGGCCTGACCAATACGCCGGTCACCAACACCACGACCGGTTCGGTGCCAGGCGATCGTGCTGGTATGGCTTCGGGGATTGATATCAGCGCGCGGCTGATCACGCTGGCTATCAATATCGCGCTGATGGGCAGCCTGCTGGTGGCGGGTATTGCTGCCAGCCTGCGCGGACATCTGGCTACGCCGCTGCATAACGCTGATTTGTACCGGCTGGCGGAGCGCATCGCAGGCGGTGCAGAACTGGACGCCGCGCACAGCGCCGCCCGTCAGGCGCTGATCGACGGTTTTGGTGGCGTTCTGCTTTACGGCGCACTGGGCGTCTGGCTTTTATCGCTGGCGAGCCATCTGCTCTTTAACTGGCGGGTTCGCTGTCAACGCGAATCACCTCAATCAATGCTTTGAGGGCGGCAGAAATCTGCCGGTGTCCGGGAAAATAGAGGCAAAAACCCGGAAATGACGGTGACCAGGTTTCTAATACCCGTACCAACCGGCCTTCGGTGACGTGCTGGCGGTTCTCTTCGTTGTCATCGACGTACACCAGGCCGATCCCCCTGAGTGCTACGTCGATCATCATATCTACGGTATCAAGTACCAGCGGGCCACGTACCGGTATTGCCAACTGTTTCCCCTCTTTTTCAAATTGCCAGCGGTAGAGTGCACCACTGGCAATTTCGCGACGTCCAATACACAAATGTTGATGCAGATCCTGAGGGATGACCGGCGGCGGAAAGCGACGGAAGTACGCCGGTGAGCCGTATACGGCAGCGGTGAAGTCAGGTGTGACCCGTACAGCGTTCATGTCCTGTTGGACATCTGAGCGCAGGCGGACACCGGCATCAAACCCTTCTTTGACAATATCGACAAACCCATCATTAAGCGCCACTTCCAGCGTCACGTCCGGATAATCACGGGCGAACTGCTGGAAAATGGGGGTGAAAACCCTTTGCGCCGCGATGCGAGGCGCGTTGATCCTCAGGCTTCCGTGGGGATGCTGACGAAAGGCATTCACGTCTTCCACCGCAGAGGCAATGGCTGAAAATGCCGGGGCAATCTGGGCCAACAGCAGCTGGCCAGCGGCGGTGGGTGAAACCGTGCGTGTGGTACGGTTCAGTAACCTGACACCCAGCCGCTCCTCCAGCGCACGCAGCGAATGGCTGAGCGTCGAGGCGGTCAGGTTCAACCGCGCGGCGGCCCGGCGGAAACTCTTCTCTTCCGCCACTGCAATGAATGCCGTCAGCTCACCCAGTTCATTTGTTCGCATAACGCCCCCTCTATTGCTGAATAACAGCCAGTAACCCATGCGATATAACACGGCTTATCCGCAACAATAAAGCCTTTTATAGTGACCACCTCAGCCTGCGGGCAACACACATCAACGAGGTTTAACATGGCTCAATCATTACGTCTGGAAGGAAAAGTCGCGCTGGTCACCGGCGGAGGGAGCGGGATTGGTCAGGCAGCCGCGCTGGCGTTTGCCCGCGATGGGGCGAACGTCGTCGTGGCCGGACGTCGTCGTGCAGAACTGGAAGAAACGGTGAGTCTGATCGCATCACAGGGGGGTAAAGCGTTGGCAGTGCCGACGGATGTGTCCGTCGCAGCGCAGGTTCAGGCACTGATCGCCACGACGGTGACGCATTTCGGGCGGCTCGATATGGCCTTCAATAACGCCGGTGTTGAAGGTTTCGCCCCCATAACGGAGATGTCCGAAGCACTGTTCGATCAGGTCATTGGTATTAATCTCAAAGGGGTATGGCTGTCGGTGAAATATCAGTTCGACGCTATGATTGCTCAGGGAGAGGGCGGCGCGATTGTTAATACCTCATCCTGGCTGGCAAAGGGGGCCATGGCAGGAACTTCAGCTTATAGCGCCAGTAAAGGGGCGCTGGATGCGATGGTCCGTGCACTGGCACTCGAAGGCGGGGCGCACCAGATCCGCGTTAACAATGTTAACCCTGGCATCATCGACACACCGATGGCGCGTCGTCTGACGGCCGATCCGTCAGTCATGATCCCCTTCGTCAACGCCACACCTGCCGGGAGAGTCGGTGTACCGGAAGACGTGGGCGATGTCGTCGCGTGGCTTTGTAGCCCTGAAGCACGCTTTGTGACCGGGCAAAATTTGCTGGTGGATGGCGGTTTTACCATCGCCGGTTTGCGCGTTTAACCTAACTCTGCGAGGCAAAGCCAAAATCTGAAGTCCGTCACAAATTAAACGTTCCGCGGTATTTGCTGCTTGTATCTGCCGCGGGATCGCAACAGAATCCTTGTCAGAAAACAGGATTGTTACTGTTAATCAGGCAAAACCTAAACTTTCTGCTTCTTCACCCCAACGGTGGAAGAGGCATGAAGTTTAGGTTTTTTTTTGGCCTGAAATCAGCAGCATCCCTTTACTCAGACTCTTAACGGCAATGTCGTGCACGACGCCTTTTCATTCGCAAAAAGTCATGATTACGAGATAACACAATGGAATATAGAACATTAGCGGAAGAGATCCTCTCAGGCGTCGGCGGCCGGGAAAACGTGAAAAGCGTGGTGCATTGCGCTACCCGCTTACGTTTCAAATTGAAAGACATCAGCAAGGCAGACGCCGAAACCCTCAAGCGCAATCCGGGGGTCATTATGGTGGTAGAGAGCGGCGGGCAGTTTCAGGTGGTGATCGGCAACCATGTCGGAGACGTGTATAACGCGCTCAACGTGAACGGCGAATCTGTGGACAGTTCTGATTCGTCGGAGGGCGCTAAAGAGGGGGTTTTTGCCCGCCTGATTGATGTGATTTCCAGTATTTTCACGCCGTTTATCGGCATCATGGCGGCGTCGGGTATCCTGAAAGGTTTTCTGGCGCTGGCCATGGCCTGCCACTGGACCACCGCGGAAAGCGGCACGTACAAGGTGCTGTTTGCTGCCAGTGATGCCATGTTCTATTTCTTCCCGCTGATCATCGGTTATACCGCCGGTAAAAAATTCGGGGGGAATCCGTTCATAACCATGATGATTGGTGGCGCGATGATGCATCCGCTGATGATCTCCGCCTTTGACGCTTCACTCCAGCCGGATGCGCCAGTGCAGTATTTCCTCGGCATCCCGCTGGTGTTTATCAACTATGCGTCTTCGGTCATTCCGGTGATCCTGGCTGCCTGGGCCTCCAGCTGGCTTGAACGGCGGGTGATGAAAATCCTGCCGGGCGCACTGCGTAATTTCATCGCACCATTAATCTGTCTGATAGTCGTTGTGCCGCTGACGTTCCTGTTGATTGGCCCTGCGGCCACCTGGGCAAGCCAGCAACTGGCGCACGGCTATCTGGCCATTTACAACGTGAGTCCGGTGATTGCCGGGGCGTTCGTCGGGGCATTCTGGCAGGTGTGTGTGATCTTCGGTCTGCACTGGGGCCTGATCCCGCTGATGATCAACAACTTCAGTATGCTGGGCCATGACACCATGCTGCCGCTGCTGTTGCCTGCGGTAATGGGACAGGTCGGCGCGACGCTTGGCATCATGTTGCGTACCAAAGATGCCCGTACCAAAGCGCTGGCGGGTTCTGCCGTGAGCGCAGGGATCTTCGGCATCACTGAACCTGCGGTCTACGGCATCACACTGCCAAATCGTCGGGCGTTTATTTTCGGCTGTATCGGTGGTGCATTGGGGTCGGCAATTCTGGGGTATTTCCACACGACTGCTTACTCTTTCGGTTTTGCTAACATCTTCACCTTTACTCAGGTTATCCCGCCATCGGGCTTCAATGAGACGGTCACTGCTGCAATCGTCGGTACTCTGGTGGCCTTCGTTTTTGCCGCTGTCACCACTTATCTGTTCGGCAAGCTGAATCCTCAACCCGTGGTCACTACGCCGGAAGCGTCTGAAGCCGCGCCTGTCAGCGAAGTGCGGGGTAAAACGGCAATTTCCAGCCCGCTGAGCGGTGAGCTAGTCCTGCTGGCTGAAGTGAATGACCCAACCTTCGCCAGCGGTTTGCTGGGAAAAGGTGTGGCGGTGAGACCGAACGTTGGCCAAGTGGTCGCCCCGGCCGATGGCATTATCGCTTCGCTGTTTCGGACTCACCATGCGATAGGCATGGAGTGTGAAAACGGTGCAGAGATCCTGATTCACGTCGGTATTGATACCGTCAAACTCAACGGCCAGTTCTTTACGCCACACGTGAAGGTGGATGACGTCGTCAAGCAGGGCGATCTGCTACTTGAATTCGATATGCAGGGCATTCTTGCCGCCGGCTATGACCTGACCACCCCGGTGATTGTTACCAACAGTGACGATTATCTCGATGTTATCCCTGCCGCCAGCGGGCATGACGTTACACAAAATGCATCCTTACTGACGCTATTACGTTAATTTTATTTCTTTAAAGGAGGTTCCAATGAACTTACGTTTTCCTGATGGTTTCTTATGGGGTGGCGCGGTTGCCGCCAATCAGGTTGAAGGCGCCTATCTGACCGATGGCAAAGGATTGTCGACGTCGGATCTGCAACCTAAAGGAATCTTTGGCGAAATCCAGCAGCGGGTTGAAGGTGATTTTGGGATCAAAGATGTGGCCATCGATTTCTATCACCGCTACCCGGAAGATATGAAGCTGTTTGCCGAGATGGGTTTCACCGTGCTGCGTACGTCGATTGCCTGGACGCGTATCTTCCCGCAGGGGGACGAAACTCAGCCGAACGAAGCGGGGCTGGCGTACTACGATCGCCTGTTCGACGAGATGAAAAAGTACGGCATTACGCCACTTGTGACGCTGTCACACTACGAAATGCCCTACGGATTAGTCAAGAAACACGGCGGCTGGGGCAGCCGTGACACCATCGACTTCTTTGAAAACTATGCGCGTACCGTCTTCCAGCGCTATCAGCATAAAGTGAAGCACTGGCTGACTTTCAACGAGATCAACATGTCGCTGCATGCGCCTTTTACCGGTGTCGGACTCCCGCAAGAGAGCACTAAACAGGAAATTTATCAGGCTATTCATCATCAGCTGGTAGCCAGCGCGAAAGCAGTTAAGGCCTGCCATGAGATTGTTCCTGATGCCAAAATCGGCAATATGCTGCTCGGCGGCATGCTCTATCCGCTGACCTGTAAACCGGCTGACGTCATGGAAACCTTGCAACAAAACCGTGACTGGTTGTTCTTCGGCGATGTGCAGGTGCGCGGTTATTACCCGGCTTATATGGCGCGCTTCTTTAAACAGAATAATATTGCGCTGAATATTACCGAAGAGGATAAAGCCGCGTTAAAAGAGACCGTCGATTTCATCTCTTTTAGCTACTACATGACCGGTTGTGTGACCACAGATGAAGAGCAAAATAATAAAGCGCGCGCCAATATTCTGAATATGGTGCCAAACCCGCATCTGGCAAGTTCTGAATGGGGCTGGCAAATTGACCCGGAAGGGCTGCGCTATCTGATGAACGAACTGTATGACCGTTATCAGAAGCCATTGTTTATTGTCGAAAATGGTTTAGGCGCACGCGATACCTTAGAAGCCGACGGCAGCATTAATGATGACTACCGTATTCAGTACATCAACGATCACCTGGTTCAGGTGCGGGAAGCCATTGAAGACGGTGTGGAAGTCATGGGCTACACCAGTTGGGGGCCTATCGATCTGGTCAGCGCTTCTAAAGCAGAATTCTCGAAGCGTTACGGTTATATCTACGTTGACCGTGATGATGAAGGTCATGGCACGCTGGAACGCCGCCGTAAGAAGAGCTTCTACTGGTATGCCGATATCATTAAGAACCACGGTGCCACGCTAAAAGCATAATTAAACCTTCCGGCGGCTTAATTGAATTAGCTCGGTTAAGCCGCCCTTAATATCGTCAGAAAAAAGATGCGACCCTTTCCGCAGGGATTTCTATGCCCGCTGAATGAGTAAAATAATAATATGCTTAATAAGGTTATAATGATGAAAGATATTTCCCTTACTCTTATTCCTGTCACCAGCAAAATACGATGCGTTGCAGTACTCTCCGGTTGCCTGGCCCTTCCGCTCTCTGTTCAGGCCGAAACCGCCTGGAATGGCACGGTACTGGGTTTCGAAGCCCAGCCCGAAGGGATGTTGGGCGATATGCTGGGTATTCGTCCGATCCTTGAAAATAATGGTTTTCATTATAATCTGGGGTATTTGAGTGAATCCGTTTATAACGCCGGCGGCGGCTATAACCATGATAAAAAGACCGCCTATATTGACCAGTTCTCCCTGACTTTTACTCAGGATCTCGAAATGTGGACCGGGATTCCTGACGCCGTCATTGAAGGTAATATTGTTAACCGTAACCACAATGACAATATGACCACCGAGCGAACACAAGACCCGCGTGTGGCATTTAATGATATTGCTCAGGAGAGTTGGGGAGGGCAGTCGATAACCCGTCTGGGCTGGCTGACCTTTGCCCGCAGCTTTGACGATCGTCGTTTACACTGGCGCATCGGGATGATGAATAAAAATCAGGATTTCGACCAGATCATTCCCTGCGATTTTCAGGTACTGAACCAGTGCGGCGGTAAATCCGCCAACTCGCTGACCTGGTATAACTGGAATGTGCATTACTGGGGGACCACGCTTCAGTATAAATTGACGCCGGAACTGACGCTGAAAACGGGTGTTTTGGAACAAAACCCGCAGGCTCCGGCCCGCAGCCATGCCTGGAGCTGGTCCACCAAAGGCAGCAAAGGTTTCCTGTTGCCGGTAGAGGCGGAACTGAAAACGACGGTGAACGGGTTGCCCGGTATTTATAATCTAGGCGTGCTGTTTACCAACGCACCGCAGCAGGATCTGTCAGAAGGTAAATCCCAAAGCAATGGGGCCACCGATCCTGATGGCTATGACAGCCATGACCGCACCTGGTTTATGTACACCGATTTTAACCAGCAGGTTACGCAAAGGGATGGCGATCCTAACCGTGGAATGAGCCTCTCATACAGTTTGGGTGTGGGCGATCAGCGCAGTAACTATATTCACTACTCGCAGGCAGCCTCCATGCGCTATCGTGGGCTTTTCGATGCCCGTCCGGACGACTGGCTGGGCTTTGGCGTAACGTACATCAAAATGAGCGATCATTACCGTCAGAATCAGGTCAACATCAATGATTTTAATCAGGTGGATGATTACGGCAATCCGCTCTATCGTCCGCTGCCGGGGCACTCCGTGAATGCAGATCTTTACTATCAGATCAAAGTCCGTCCATGGCTGATCCTGCAACCGGACCTGCAATATTGGTACCGTCCGGCAGGGATTAAAGAGACGCAGGATGCGTGGATAACCGGATTGAAGGCTATCGTGACCTTCTAAAGCGCCAGCCACTGTCGATCCCTATCACGTTTGTAATAAGTCGCCGTTGAGACAGCGGGCAAAGCTGATAAAATCCGTCGCTGGATTGTTACTGCTCCGGCAGGCAAAACCTGATCACCTGTAATTTCGGGCGGTCAGGTTTTTTTGTTTTCAGGGGAAGCAAATGAAAATCGCCAAAATACTGAATAATAATGTGGTGGTCGTGCTCGATGAACAACTACGCGAGCAGGTAGTGATGGGACGTGGGTTAGCCTTTCAGAAACAGGTGGGGGAGAGTCTCGATGGCAGTAAGATCGAAAAAGTTTTTGCGCTGAAAAACGATCAACTGGTTGCGCGCCTTTCCGAATTACTCGGTCATATTCCGATGGAAGTGATGACCACCTGTGACCAGCTCATACAGCTGGCCAGCCAGCGGCTGGGTAAATTGCAGGAAAACCTCTATATCGCGCTGACCGATCACTGTAATTTTGCCATCGAACGGCAAAAACAGGGGGTACCCATCAGCAATGCGCTGCTGTGGGAGACACGCCGCCTCTATCCGAAAGAGTACGCACTTGGGCTCGAAGCGCTTGAGATGATCGACAGCCGGCTCGGCGTACGTCTACCGGTAGACGAAGCCGGATTCATTGCGCTGCATTTGGTTAATGCACAGCTGAACGGCGAAATGGCGGAAGTGACGCAAATCACCAAAGTGATGCAGGAAATTCTGCACATGGTCAAATATCAGCTTCGGCTGGATTATGACGAAGAATCACTGAGTTATCAGCGCTTTGTTACCCATCTGAAATTCTTCTCTCAGCGTATGCTCAGCCGTTCTGTCGTTCCTGACGACGACCTGATGCTGCACGTGGCGGTGAAAGAAAACTACCCCAAAGCCTGGGGCTGCGCTGAGAAAATAAGTACCTATTTGACCACACACTATCAACGTGAACTGAGCACCGAAGAGATCATGTATTTGTCGATCAACATAGAAAGAGTGCGCAAAGAGAGCCGCAGCGCTGACGGGCAATAATGTGTATTTCTTGCACAAAATTTTTGTCACGAATTATGACTGTTCACAATTTTCCCTGACGTTTTTTTTTGCCTCGTCAGATGAGAACGGGTAGCATCCAACGCCGGAAATGTTCTGATGTTCAATCAGGCTAAAAATAATACAGCGGCGCAGCCGCGTAAACGTCAGCATCTGCAATCGGTTGCCTGGATAATCATCATCAGGCATCGGGCATTTTGGAGAACAGGATCGAATGCGATTACATAGAAAGTCTGCTGAGGCAAAGCAAGCGGCTAAGCGACGTTGGCTGGATTCACATGACGACGGGTATCACAAAAGTATGGGCAATCGTCAGGTTCAGATGATTGCTATCGGTGGTTCTATTGGTACTGGCTTATTCCTCGGGGCCGGTGCGCGTTTACAAATGGCCGGGCCGGCACTGGCGATTGTGTATGCAGTGTGCGGTATCTTCTCTTTCTTCATCCTGCGCGCGTTGGGCGAGCTGGTATTACACCGTCCAACCAGCGGCAGCTTCGTCTCCTATGCCCGTGAATTCCTCGGTGAAAAAGCCTCGTATGTGGCAGGCTGGATGTACTTCCTCAACTGGGCGATGACCGGCATTGTGGACATCACCGCAGTGGCACTCTACATGCATTACTGGGGTACCTTCGGTGATGTGCCGCAGTGGATGTTTGCTTTGGGTGCGCTGGCCATCGTCGGCACCATGAACATGATCGGCGTTAAGTGGTTTGCCGAAATGGAGTTCTGGTTTGCACTGATAAAAGTGGCGGCCATTGCGCTGTTCTTGATTGTCGGCGTGGTGGTTCTGGGTACCGGCAAAGAAATTGCAGGTAACGCGACGGGTCTGCATCTCATCACGGATAACGGCGGGATCTTCCCACACGGTCTGTTACCGGCGCTGGTACTGGTGCAGGGCGTGGTGTTTGCTTTTGCCGCCATTGAGCTGGTGGGTACTGCGGCCGGTGAAACTAAAGATCCGGAAACGGTGTTGCCGAAAGCCATCAACAGCGTTATTTGGCGTATTGCTCTGTTCTACGTCGGTTCGGTCGTCCTGTTGGTACTGTTGCTGCCGTGGAATGCCTATCAGGCGGGACAGAGCCCGTTTGTGACTTTCTTTAGCAAGCTGGGCGTACCTTACATCGGTACTATTATGAACATCGTGGTCCTGACCGCGGCGCTCTCAAGTCTTAACTCCGGCCTCTATTCCACCGGGCGTATTCTGCGTTCACTGTCGATGGGGGGCTCTGCGCCGAAGTTCATGTCGAAAATGAACGCTCAACAAGTGCCTTACGCGGGGATCCTGGTCACCGTGGGCATTTATATCATCGGCGTGGTGCTGAACTACTACGTGCCATCGCAGGTATTCGAGATCGTACTGAACGTGGCTTCATTGGGTATTCTGAGCTCCTGGGCCTTTATCGTGGTTTGCCAGATGAAACTGCGGAAAGCCATCAAAGAGGGCAAGGCTAAAGAGGTCTCCTTCCGCATGCCGTGGGCGCCTGTCACTTCGTGGCTGACGCTGGCTTTCCTCGCCAGCGTACTGGTGCTGATGGCGTTCGACTATCCAAACGGCACCTATACAGTGAGCACTATCCCGGTCCTGATTGTTCTGCTGTCCCTGGGCTGGTACGGTTTGCGTAACCGCGCCAAAGAGGTGAAAGCGGAGCAGGTTGCGCACGAAGAAGCGCATCACGCGAGTGAAGAAAATAAATAATCACACGCGGCACTGCCGGTTGTGAAAATAGAGAAGGGCGCGGCATCATGCTGCGCCTTTTTTCTTTCTGTGACCGTACTCATTCCCCTTCTTCACATCAGTAACTAATCTGAAAGTCAGGCACTTTTACCCCATGCGCGGCAATCTTGGCTACTCTGTATGTTTAGCAAAAAGGAGCAGGCATGCTGAAAATCTTGATGCGGGTGTTTTCCAGCCCGGAGAAATTTTTAGGGTTGTTCAGTGCGAACGACATTCAGGAAACTATCGAAGAAGGAGAGCGCATCATCATTGATGAAAACGGCATTGCGTCGGTAAATCCCGCCAATGAGCAAGTGCAGCAAGACTTCACCCGTCACGTTAAAAAGATGAGCGTATTGTAATGGCTACTGCGGTATTTATGGTGTTGATGGTATGCGGTTACTGGTATACCACCCGTGACATCTCCACGCGATTTAAACTCAAACGTACTTTTGGCTGGGACGTCTACTTTTTGGTCGCCCTCTATGGCTGTATCTTCGTTTTGCAGGGCGTACTGGCTATCGCGATTGTGTATATGCTGCTGTGGGGCCTGTCTTCGGCCATCAACCATCTGCCGGAAATTCACGCGCTAAATCAGGATGTACACTACCACCGTGATTTTATCAACTGGAGTTTCCTGGGCATTCAGGCACCGGTGGTGATCATGCTGTGCGTGTCGGTAATGTTGTGCCTGTTTCGCACTACCTGGTCGCCTGGACTGCGGCTTAATACTGCCGGGCGCAAGCAGCTCTATAAACAACTGACCAGCGCAAATGGGGTGGAAGGGATTTTGTACCAGTGCATGGAGCGGGGGGATATGATCTACATTACGCTAAATTCCCACCGGGTTTACATCGGGATGGTGCATACCGCCCGTTGTGAAACCTCCTCTACCGATAACGTGGTGGTCATCCCGATGATCAGCGGTTATCGCGATCGCGAAACCCAGCGGCTGGTGGTTGAGCATAACTATGCAGCCTATTATCAGCAGCACTGGATCACCCCGGTCTCAGAGCCAAATAACGCGCTGAATTTTCGTAAAGTGATCCTGCTCAATCAGATTGAGTCCCTTTCGCTGTTTGACCCGGCCACCGCCTGTGGATTTGAAAAGTTGGTACCGGTGATTGAACGACAAATTGAGCAAGCAGCGCCCGGAGACCGGACGCCTTTACTGTAAGCGGCAGGAAGCATTCACACCATCGTGAAGCTGAATGTACCCAGATTGTGGATCCCCCCGGTGACCACATCGCCCGGTTTGATTTCACCGACGCCAGCGGGTGTGCCGGTATAAATCAAGTCGCCGGGCTTAAGTTCTACTGCCTGCGACAAGTAGCTGATGACCTCAGGCACCGGCCAAATTTGCTGATTGAGGTCACCATGCTGTTGCTCTTCGCCGTTCACCTTGAGCCAGATTGCGCCTTCCGCCGGGTGGCCGACGCGACTGACTGGCAGCAGCGGATAGGTTGGCGCTGAGGCGTCAAACCCTTTGGCCAGATCCCACGGGCGTCCGGCTTTCTTGGCCTGGGTCTGTAAATCACGCCGGGTTAAATCGACCCCAACGGTGTAACCCCAAACATGTTCCAGCGCATCTTCCGGCGCGATGTCTTTACCGCCTTTACCGATTGCCACCACCAGTTCCACTTCGTAATGCAACTCCTTCGTCAGTGACGGATAAGGCACGTCACCGCTGGCCGGGACGACGGCATCCGCCGGTTTGGAGAAGAAAAACGGCGGTTCGCGATCCGGGTTATGCCCCATTTCGCGGGCATGTTCCGCGTAATTACGGCCGACACAGTACACGCGGCGTATCGGAAAGCGGGGTTGTTCACCTTCTACAGCCAGAGAAGGAATCGGTGCAGGAGTAAAGACATATTCGGTCATGATTATATTCTCAATGCGCTAAGTAACGGAGGGTAAGAGAGTCAGCAATCACATAACAATGAGGACGTTAACAGGCTGTTATCTTTACAAAGCGGTGAGGAATTGACCAGCACATTTGTTCTGCTGGTCAGTGGGAAGTTTGTTAGCGGATATGAATAGCGTGCCCGTGAATCAGACCGTTAGCGCCAGCCTGTCATAAATAGCGCTCACCCGGCTGTGACTGCATAAAGCCCGGCAGCATGGCAACGCGCAGGGCGTCATAATCGTCCCACTGTTGTTCATTATGCAGGGGCGGGATGGTGATTTTTTCTTTGCGATCGAAGCCCACCAGTGCAGCATCAACCAGGTCGCCCACTTCCATCAAACCTTGTAAATCCGCAGGATCACGCCCGGATTTTTCCCAGATCTCCGTGCGGGTTGCTGCCGGTAAGACCGCCTGCAGGTATAGCCCACGCTCTTCCAGCTCACATTGCAGTGTCTGAGTGAAAGTCAGGACAAAGGCTTTGGTGGCGGAATAGACCGCTGAGCGCAGTTCGGGTGCCAGCGCCATCACAGACGCGATGTTGATGATGGCGCCATTGGGGTGTTTCAGCAGGCCGTCCAGCGCCACGCGGGAGAGGCGGGCAACAGACGTGACATTTAACCGGATCAGATGGTCGATGGT
>CAMLBO010000104.1 GCA_946478305.1 uncultured Enterobacterales bacterium | reverse complement strand
TTTTTACACGAGCCACCGGATCGGTCAACTGATCCTTAAACGATCAGCATTAGCCACATGGGCACCCTTTTACGTTCTCTGGAAAGTAAAGAGCTTACTCTTTGTCGCCCAACAGAACGGATTCCAGCGCGATCTCAACCATGTCGTTGAAGGTGGTCTGCCGTTCTTCAGCGGTGGTTTGTTCGTGGGTACGGATGTGGTCGGAAACGGTACAGATGGTCAGTGCTTTTGCACCGAACTCTGCTGCTACGCCGTAGATACCGGCGGCTTCCATTTCCACGCCCAGAATGCCGTACTTTTCCATGACATCGAACATTTGCGGATCCGGCGTGTAGAACAGGTCAGCCGAGAAGATGTTACCTACGCGGGCATGGATGCCTTTCGCTTTAGCGGCATCAGAGGCGTTACGTACCATGTCGTAGTCTGCAATAGCCGCGTAGTCGTGATCTTTGAAACGCATACGGTTCACTTTTGAATCCGTACAGGCACCCATACCGATCACGATATCGCGCAGTTTGATATCAGCACGCACAGCGCCACAAGAACCTACGCGAATAATCTTCTTCACGCCGAATTCAGTGATCAACTCTTTGGCATAAATCGAGCAGGAAGGAATGCCCATACCGTGACCCATGACAGAAATTCTGCGGCCTTTATAAGTGCCGGTGAAGCCCAACATGCCACGTACATCGTTGACTTGTTTAACATCTTTCAGGAAAGTTTCAGCGATGTGTTTAGCGCGCAGCGGGTCGCCCGGCATCAGAACTACGTCAGCGAAATCGCCCATTGCAGCATTAATGTGTGGAGTTGCCATCATTATCGTCCTTTAAATTCTTATTAAAAATCACTGAAATTAAACCCAATTAATTTCGAGTTGTAGCCAGGCAGCAAGCGCGTGAAGCCAGCAACGCTACGACTTGAAAGACGCAGGGTTTAGAGCATTGACTTGCCGTAGTCCATCGGTGTCAGATCGAAATACTTCGCAACCGTCTGACCGATATCCGCGAAAGTCTCGCGGTGACCCAGCGAACCTGGTTTTACTTTCGGGCCGTAGATTAACACCGGGATGTGCTCACGGGTGTGATCTGTGCCACGCCAGGTTGGGTCGCAGCCGTGGTCAGCAGTGAAGATGATGATGTCATCTTCTTTCACCAGCTCCAGCAATTCCGGCATACGGCGGTCGAACAGCTCCAGTGCAGCAGCGTAGCCCGGCACATCGCGGCGGTGGCCATAAGAGGAGTCAAAATCAACGAAGTTGGTGAAGACAATCGTTTTGTCTCCCGCTTCTTTCATCTCTTTGATGGTCGCGTCAAACAGGGCATCCAGACCGGTGGCTTTTACTTTCTTAGTGATACCAACCTGCGCATAGATATCCGCGATTTTACCGACAGAAACCACGTGGCCATTTTTCTCTTCGACCAGTTTTTTCAGGATAGTCGGTGCCGGTGGCTCTACCGCTAAATCATGACGGTTACCGGTACGTTCGAAGTGACCTGGTTTGTCGCCGATGAACGGACGTGCAATAACGCGGCCGATGTTGTAACCGCCTTTGGTCAGCTCTTCACGGGCAATTTCACACAGGTCATACAGACGGTCCAGCCCGAAAGTCTCTTCGTGGCAGGCGATCTGGAATACGGAGTCAGCAGAGGTGTAGAAAATCGGCTTGCCGGTTTTCATGTGCTCTTCGCCCAATTCATCCAGGACAACGGTACCGGAAGAGTGGCAGTTGCCAAGGTAACCCGGCAGTTTGCCGCGTTTTACCAAGGTGTCGAGCAGCTCCTGTGGGAAGCTATTCTTTTCGTCGCTGAAGTAACCCCAATCGAACAATACAGGCACACCGGCGATTTCCCAGTGGCCTGACGGCGTGTCTTTACCGGAGGAGAGTTCACTGGCATAAGCATAAGCGCCGGTGATTTCTGCGTTACCGTCCATCCCTTCAGGGATTTTACCGGTGGACTCTTCTGCGGCTTTTGCCAGACCCAGACGGGTCAGGTTAGGCAGATTCAGAGGGCCCTGACGGCCAACGTTGGCCTCGCCACGGGCGCAAGCGGCAGCAATATGTCCCAGTGTGTCAGAACCTGCATCACCGAATTTTTCAGCATCTTCACTGGCACCAATACCAAATGAGTCCAATACCATGATAAACGTACGTTTCATCTTGCACTCCTGCGCTTGGTTATTCGTTGCGTGCATCGGTTAGAGGCCGACACACTGATCATATTGAATTGGGGGCATCATGAATCTTTTTCAACCCCCCTTTTTTCTTTTGTTTATGGAGACCGCGTTAATTGATGCGGCGATAAACCACCGGCGTGCTTTCAGGCGCTTTGTCACTGAGGACAATAGCGGCACGCACTTCTTCGGCGGCCTGCTGCCAGGCTTCTTCGCTGTTGGCGTGGATCATCGCCAGCGGCTGCCGGGTATCCACTTTCTGGCCCAACTGTGCCATGTGGGTCAGCCCAACGCTGTAGTCGATAGCATCAGTTGCCCGACGACGGCCGCCGCCCAGAGAAACCACCGCCATACCCAGCGCACGGGTATCCATTGCGCTGACGATACCGGCTTTCTCGGAATACACCGGTTTGCTCAGCGTCGCCTGCGGCAGATAACTGTCGTAGCGTTCCATAAAGTCGGTTGGCCCTTTCTGCGCCGCAATCATACGACCGAAGATTTCTGCCGCTTTGCCATTATCGAGGACAGCCTGCAACTGACGGCGAGCGTCAGCATCGTCTGTCGCGAGATTGCCGGAAATCAGCATCTCAACGCACAGCGCGAGCGTCACTTCCAGCAGACGTGGGTTACGGTATTCACCGGTCAGGAAGCGCACAGCTTCGCGCACTTCAACCGCATTACCTGCGCTGGACGCCAGCACCTGGTTCATGTCGGTCAGCAACGCAGTGGTTTTACATCCCGCGCCATTGGCAACATCAACAATAGCTTGCGCCAGATCTTGTGACAGCTGGTAGGTCGGCATAAAGGCACCGGAACCCACTTTCACATCCATCACCAGCGCATCCAGCCCTTCAGCCAGTTTCTTGGCGAGGATCGAAGCGGTAATGAGCGGAATGGAATCAACGGTCGCGGTAATGTCACGGGTGGCGTAGAAGCGTTTATCCGCCGGGGCCAGCGAGCTGGTCTGGCCGATAATCGCTACGCCGACATCCTGAATGATGCTGCGAAAACGGTTGTCGTCCGGAAAGATATCAAAACCAGGGATGGCTTCCAGTTTGTCCAGCGTGCCGCCGGTATGGCCCAGCCCCCGGCCGGAGATCATCGGCACGTAACCGCCACAGGCCGCAACCATCGGGCCCAGCATCAGCGAGGTCACGTCACCCACACCGCCGGTGGAATGTTTGTCCACAATCGGGCCATTGAGATTAAGGCTTTTCCAGTTCAGGACGGTCCCGGAATCACGCATCGCCATGGTCAGCGCCACGCGTTCCTTCATGTTCATATCATTGAAATAGATGGTCATCGCTAAGGCAGCAATCTGACCTTCGGAAACCTGGCTGTCACGAATTCCGTTGATGAAAAAACGAATCTCTTCTTCGCTTAAAGGCTGTCCGTCACGTTTTTTACGAATAATTTCTTGAGCGAGAAACACGGAGTGCTCCTTTTATGACTAGGCGTGTAGGGGGAGTTACTGATGATCACAAGCAAGGGTTCAGCATGCTGAACCCGCTTATACATTAACGATCAGTAGCTGCTGGTAGACTTTTGATCAGCATGGCCCAGCGTGGTCAGCAGGCTGGCCAACAGGCTTGAAGCACCGAAACGGAAATGGCGTGCATCAGCCCATTCGCGGCCCAGCAGACGGTCGGCCAGTGCCAGATATTGTGCGGCATCTTCAGCGGTTTTTACGCCACCGGCAGGTTTGAAGCCAACGTCTTTGCCTACACCCATTTCAGCGATGACACTCATCATCAGCTCAGCGCTGTGCAAGGTGGCGTTTTCCGGCACTTTACCGGTTGAGGTTTTGATGAAATCTGCACCTGCTTTAATCGCAATTTCGGACGCTTTGCGGATCAGAGAATCCTGCTTCAGTTCACCGGTCTCGATGATCACTTTCAGCAATACGTTCGCTGCAGCGCAGACATCTTTACACTGTTTAACCAGCTCGAAGCCTACTTTCTCGTTACCGGCAATCAGCGCACGGTAAGGGAAGACCACGTCCACTTCATCCGCGCCATAGGCGATAGCTGCGCGGGTTTCTGCCACAGCGATGTCGATATCATCATTGCCGTGTGGGAAGTTGGTGACGGTAGCGATACGGATGTCCGGCGTGCCCTGCTCACGCAGTGCTTTACGGGCAACAGGAATGAAACGCGGATAAATACAGATAGCAGCAGTGTTGCCGGCCGGGCTTTTTGCCTGATGACACAGCGCGATCACTTTTGCGTCAGTGTCGTCGTCATTCAGGGTCGTTAAGTCCATCAGGTTCAGCGCACGTTGTGCTGCGGCGGTTAAATCGGTCATAAAACTCTCCAACAATTTTCAATTCCAGCGACCAGCCAGAACTGAGCATACAGTCATGAATTCAGAGCGCCTTACGGCTTCAGCAGAATTCTGCACGGTTGGCGAGCGGACTTGGTTCCATGAAGATAGCGTGCGAAAACGGCATAAACATCTTCGCTGGCAATTGAGATCCATCTCACCGCGCTTGGATTGGCATCAGCCAATTCGTTGTGACTATTTGAACACGTCACATCAGGTTGCTATGTGCAGTATTTCACACATTATGAAAACCCATTGCAACGTTACTTGGCGAAATGAGACTGATATCACATAACGCCGGCTCTATGCTCAGAATTTGGCCTGAATAAAGAGTGTATACCCGTTTCATGACAACACGAGACGAGTGCCTCACTCTGTGACTACCGACCGGTAACCACGAAACGAATGTTATAATAATAACATTTATAAAGGAAGTCATAACGCCAAACAAACTTATAAATCGTCGTCCAGGGGAAAAATGAAGAAGAGAAATGTTATTTAAATAACAAAATGAGTTTTACACTGCTTTAAGAGGAGCGAAGCATTCAAACGGGCAGTGAAAAAACGCGGCGGGTATTTTCGAGCAGCGCGGCGGCGATCTGCTCCGCAGATTCACGGCGCAGTTGGCACAGGATGTTAAAGACCGACTCTGCACGTTCCGGACGGTTGGGCTGCCCTTGGAATCCCTGTAAAGGCATGTCCGGTGCATCGGTTTCCAGCACCAGAGAAGAGAGAGGAAGCTGCGCCATGACCTTGCGCGTTTTCTGCGCCCGCTCGTAGCTGATGGTTCCACCGACGCCAATAGCAAAACCGAGTTTCACAAACGCCTGTGCCTGCGACAGGCTGCCGGCAAAACCGTGAACTACGCCGGTGGCAGGAAGTTGTATCTGACGCAGCATCGCCGCAAGCGGGTCATGACTGCGGCGCGAGTGCAGGATCACCGGCAGATTTTCCCGCTTCGCCATGGCAAGTTGCGCTTTAAGCAGCCATTGTTGGCGTTCAAACTGCGGTTGCTCCATGAACAGATCCAGACCAATCTCTCCTACCGCCACCAGTTTAGTATCTCGGTTTGAGAGCCATGACTCGAGCAGTTCAAGATCCGCATCCTTATGTTGAGAAACATAGATGGGATGGAGGCCCAGCGCAGCGAAAATCTGCACATGCTTTTTGGCCAGCTTAAGCACCCCCTGAAAACGATCGGCGCTCACCGATGGGACGATCAGTTGGCGCACACCGGCCGCTTCCGCTTGGTGCAGACTTTCCGTTTCAGCGCCGGTAAAAGGAGGGAAGTCGAAATGGCAGTGCGTATCAATCAGCGGGAAACTCACAAATTCTCACCCTCGTTATAAGGATGCTCTTCGCCCTGTGGCATTTCATTATGGGCAACCTCAGCCTGTTGGATGTCATCATGAAACGCACTGGCTGCCGGGCGCACCATTCCACCATCGGCTACCATATCGGTCAAAACGGCGGGATCGAGAATGATCTGTTCGACGCTGCTGGCCGCTGCCGCCAGCGGGATCACGTTGTCCGGATTCTCTTGTGGCAACACCACGCGTTTTGGCCGCGCCTTACGCGGCGTGATAAACGGCATCGCATGCTCATTATCACGCGGGATAAACCAATGCGAAGCGGCCGACAGGAAGTAACGGGCACAGCGGCGGCCCAGATGATAATCCTGATTCAACGCCGGTAAACGACTGCCTAATGCGTGGCTGGCCAGTGGCTTCGGCGGGAAAATCTCAAATATCCGCAGATCGCCCGGAGGGTTTTCGATGAACTGCTGAATGCGGTGATAGCTGCTCTCGTGATGCTGCATCATACGCACCAGCTGTTGCAGGCTGCTTTCGCTCAGCCACTGCTCCATACGCTTCATCCACTGTGGCGTATAGAACATCGCCGACGGCACGGTACGGATGACCACAATGGTATCCGCGCCACGCCGGTACGCTTCTTCGACCGGGATAGCATCGCTGATGCCGCCGTCCTGATAACTGATACCGTCAAGATCCACACCCATACGGTAGAAGCCTGGAATAGCGCTGGAAGCTTTGATGAGGGGCAGCCAGTTTTCCCGCGTAGGTGCGAAATAATTGGCGGCGTAGTCATCGCTGCGGCAAGCACACATCAGGAATTCACGGCCGTTGATCAGAAGCTTCTCTGCCGAGTCCATCGCCAGTGGCATATTTTTGGAGGTTTCGTCCACCAGCCAGTCGAGATCAATAAGGTGCCCGCCACGCACAAAGCGCAGTGGATTAAAAAAGTGAGGACTGGTGGTATAACGGGTGATGACACGTCGTGCATAACCCGGTTGGCCGCAAACAAAGGCCGAGAGATTCTGTGCACCGGCAGAGGTACCGATAAACAGGTCGAATGGATTGAAACCAGCACGCTGAAATTCGTCCAGCACGCCCGCGGTAAATATCCCGCGTTGCCCCCCACCTTCACATACCAGCGCAATCTTGCCAGGTTTGTAAGGCTTGTACGCTAGCGGTTCTATATTGCCGAGCGTGACAGGTATTCTGTATCCCAACGCTTTCCCCTCAGTGAACAGGCCGCAAAGTTCTATGGGCCTCACCTCAGAGCATACCTTGTCTTTTTAAGTTAGGTGGTTTTCTAATAAAATACCGGAGATTAAATCGTTACTTTCTGTTAACCACATGCGGTTTGACAGTGTACGACTCAATCTCCGGCAGGAGTCTAGTCAGTGCTTATTCTTTCTGTCGGAATGTCAGAGTCGTTTACGACCCGTAAACAGGCTGACCAGGAACAGAATGATACCCACTACGAAGACGATTTTTGCAGCCCAGGCAGCTGTACCCGCCAGACCACCAAAACCAAGTGCCGCCGCGATTAACGCGATGATTAGAAATATAATGCCCCAACGAAACATAAGCTTCTCCTTACCCTATTTTAACTTTTGCCCAATCACATGGTGTACCCAATATTCCGGGTCTGAACCCAGTTTTAAACTTTTCTTTTTGGCTTCTTAAAACCCGTTTTGACCGGATAATAAAAATGCTTACCTTCTAAAGATAGCTGCAAAAATGAAAGTGTCAGAAAAACCGGTAAATTTCTTCAGCCCAAAGGCCCCATGCGTTCTGTTTTATAGTGTGTTGATGCTGACTTCATAAGAGCAGATTGCCCGCCCTGTAGCGGGCAATCTTTACTTCAATTTCAACTTTTTACTGTTTTACCAAAAAGCTTATGGTGCGACTTTCAGGTCATTTTTAACGCTTTTCACGCCGTCAACGGTCTTGGCAACGCTTTCTGCACGGTCAGACTGCGCCTGATCTTTTACAGTACCGGACAGCTGAACAACGCCGTCGGTAGTTTCAACTTTCACCATACGTGACGGGACGATATCGTCAGCCAGCAGTTTCGCTTTCACGGAAGTCGTGGTGGCGGTGTCACCGGCATAACCTTTCACGGACTGGTCTTTGCTGTCTTTGGTATGCAGTTTGTCGCTGACGGATTTCACACCTTCAACTTTGGTCGCAACAGCAACAGCCTGCTCAGCTTCTGCCTGTGAACCGACAAAACCGCTCAACGTAACCACGCCGTTATCCGTTTTTACAGAGATATCGCTGCTTTTGATCGCTTTATCATCGACCAAAGCACTTTTCACTTTTGCTGTGATAGAGCTGTCGCCCATGTAGTTATCAACTTTCTTCATGGAACTATCGATTTTTGCACCTGCGCTATCAGTTGTGGTTGCAGCGAGTGCACTACCGCTCATCAGGGCGGTACCCAGAACAACAGCCATCATGGAATAGGCAAATTTAGAGTTTTTCATCGATTTCTTCCTTTCAGTTTATAAGCCCTAATCGCGGGCTCTGTACGCCACATTCTTGGTGACGCCTTCTAACAAAATGTTTTGCTGAGTTTTTACATCCTGTGTAGCAGAGTACTTCGTTTTATTCGGGCTTTTTATCGCCTTTCGATATAACTCTCTGCATCGTGACTTCAAAGCAGTGCTTTAAGCCACCGTTTCCTGAACACACATTTAATATAGTCAAGAATGCGCAAAACAGTAGGAAGATCATTGATAACAGGCCCGAATGCAGACAAGTCCTAAGAAATGGCCCCCTTTCTGGCTATTTTTCAGTCTATACGAGGGTTAAACGAACAGCGTAAATGTGATGGGTGATCGATAAAAGTGTGAAAAAAGGTTAAAAAAAAGACGGCACAGAGGCCGCCTTTAGATGTAAACCGTACGAGAAAGGGGATTAATGCTCGCGTGTTTTGCGGAATTTGACTTCCGGATAGCGTTCAGAAGCCAGGTTAAGGTTCACCATGGTGGGTGCGATATAGGTCAGGTTATCACCACCGTCCAGCGCCAGGTTCACTTCATTCTTGCGCTTGAACTCTTCAAACTTCTTCACATCGCTGCATTCAACCCAGCGTGCGGTACTGACGTTGACCGACTCGTAAATCGCTTCAACGTTATATTCGCTTTTCAGACGCGCTACCACCACTTCAAACTGCAGCACACCGACCGCGCCGACGATTAAATCGTTATTGGCGATAGGGCGGAATACCTGAACTGCCCCCTCTTCGGAAAGCTGTACCAATCCTTTGAGTAGCTGTTTCTGTTTGAGCGGGTCGCGCAGACGGATGCGACGGAACATCTCGGGAGCGAAGTTCGGGATACCGGTGAACTTCATGTTTTCACCCTGAGTAAAGGTATCGCCGATCTGAATCGTGCCGTGGTTATGCAGGCCGATAATATCGCCAGGGTAGGCTTCTTCAACGTGCGAACGGTCACCCGCCATAAAGGTCAGGGCATCAGAGATAACGACGTCTTTGCCGGTACGCACCTGACGCAGCTTCATGCCTTTTTCATATTTACCGGACACGACGCGCATGAAGGCCACACGGTCACGGTGTTTCGGGTCCATGTTGGCCTGAATCTTGAAAACGAAGCCGGTGAACTTCTCATCGTCAGCTTTTACTTCGCGCAGATCGGTTTTACGTGGCATCGGCGCAGGCGCCCACTCCACCAGACCGTCAAGCATGTGATCCACACCGAAGTTACCCAGTGCGGTACCAAAGAATACCGGGGTTAAGTCGCCGCTGATAAAGGCTTCATGATCAAATTCGTGCGAAGCGCCCTGCACCAGCTCCAGCTCGTCACGCAGCTGTTTAGCAAGATCTTCGCCCACAGCAGTATCGAGATCCGGGTTATTCAGCCCTTTAACAATGCGCACTTCCTGAATGGTGCTGCCTTTACCGGTCTGGTACAGATAGGTTTCATCTTTATAAAGGTGATAAACGCCTTTAAACAGCTTGCCGCAACCGATAGGCCATGTGATCGGTGAACAGGCAATTTTCAGCTCACGCTCTACTTCGTCCATCACTTCCATCGGGTCGCGGATGTCACGGTCGAGTTTGTTCATGAAAGTCAGGATCGGCGTGTCGCGCAGACGGGTGACTTCCATCAACTTACGGGTACGATCCTCGACGCCTTTCGCGGCGTCGATCACCATCAGACAGCAGTCAACGGCAGTCAGGGTGCGGTAAGTATCTTCGGAGAAGTCTTCGTGTCCCGGGGTATCAAGCAGATTCACCAGGCACTGTTTATAGGGAAATTGCATCACGGAGGTCGTGATGGAGATACCACGCTGCTTCTCCATTTCCATCCAGTCGGATTTTGCGTGGTTATTGGAACCACGGCCTTTTACCGTACCGGCGGTCTGAATGGCGTTACCGAATAACAACACTTTCTCAGTAATGGTAGTTTTACCCGCATCGGGGTGAGAAATAATGGCGAAGGTACGGCGCTTGGCCACTTCGAGAGCGAATTCACTTGGAGACATGTTTTTCACGTTTCTTCGGTTGGCCGCCCTGCATCATTGTTCATCACGTCAGAGGACGTCAGGCAAAGCGGTAATAAAAGTTATAGCCGGCTATTTTCACTGATTTAGCCGGGATGGGCAATCAAAGGTTTCAACCAGGCCTGCTGTTTTAGCCCAGTATCAGCGCCATCATGATGGCATCTTCGCGACCTTGTGCGGCGGGGTAGTAATTGCGGCGGACGGAGACTTCATTAAAGCCGAGGCTTTCATAGAGCGCGATCGCTTTGCTGTTCGAGGCGCGGACCTCCAGCCAGAGTGTCACCACATCACGCTGTTCAAGCTGACGGATCACCTCTTCAAGCAGTGCGCGGCCAAGACCCCGGCGCTGAAATGCCGGATCGATGGCGATATTAAATAGAGTGGCTTCATCGAGAACTGTCTGAGTGATGGCGAAACCAGCCATCTGCTCACCCTGCATGATTTTCAGGTTGAGATATCGCTCACCTTGATTGCTGGCCAACGTTTTTTCAGTCCACGGAAAAGCATGACTGGCGTTTTCAATCTGCAAAGCACGGGGTAAATCAGCGGGCGTCAGGATAGAAATGCTGTTCATTTTCACAAATCTGCTGCCAGAGCGCGCGTTTCGCACCGGCGTTTTGATAAAGCTCGGACAGCGCCGGGCTGGATAACTGCGTGCCTTCGACCGCTAACGGTTCGTTGATGCCCAGTCGCCAAATATTGCAGTGAGTGCCTTCGGGCAACATTGTCACCTGTTCCGGCGTCAGGTGGTATACCTGCCGGGATGACAGTGCCAGCGTGCGCAGCACATCAGAAACTAACGGATCATCACCGGCGGGCGGGACGTCAGCGACAATCAATAACCGTGTATCATCAGGCAGGCTGACTGCCACTTCACCTTGCAAAACAGTGGGTTTTCGCAGCGTCCACTGCGTAATGCCCATCTGATGTAACAGCCAGTCTCGTCTTGATGCCATGCCCATTCCTGTCTGTTGGCGACCCAATACTCTGAAGATTTGCACCGATTCATTCCCGATAATGCCGCGCTATGCTAGCAAACACATCGAACGTGCGCCAATAAACCTCTATAATGCCGGGCTATATTCCTGAGGAGCCATAACCTGATGTCTGCATTAACCCCGGCAAGTGAAGTAATACTGCGCCACAGTGACGAATTTACAGGGCGCCGCGTGCTGTTTGCCGGTGACTTACAAGATGATTTACCCGCGAATTTTGTGGAAGAGACCGGTGCCGAAGAGGTCCGCGTTCACACCAACCAATATCACCACGCACAAATGCTTGGCGGTACGCTGCAGGACAACGTGCAGTTCAGCCTGCTGGCTGATGCTGAGTTTATCGCACCCAGCGATCTGCTGATTTACTACTGGCCGAAGAGCAAGCAGGAAGCCAAATTCCAGCTGTTCAACCTGCTGTCGCAGCTGCCAGTCGGTATTGATGTATTCGTCGTCGGTGAAAACCGTTGTGGCGTTCGCAGCGCCGATACCGTGTTGGAAGAGATTTGTGCAGTGAGCAAAATCGACAGCGCGCGTCGTTGTGGTTTGTACCACGGCCGTCTGGAGAAACAACCTGAGTTCAACGCCGACGAGTGGTGGGATACTTATATGGTTGAAGAAGTGACCATCAAAACCTTGCCGGGCGTATTCAGCCGTGAAGGTCTCGACAGTGGCAGCCTGCTGCTGATCAACAGCTTCGATCAGCCGGTGAAAGGCAAAGTGCTGGATATCGCCTGCGGGTCCGGCGTACTGGCAGCCGTACTGGCCACCTATTCACCGAAAATGAAAATCACCCTGAGCGACGTCAGCGCTGCGGCCATTGAGGCCAGCCGTGCAACGCTTGCCGCGAATGACCTGCAGGGTGAAGTGATCGCCAGCAACGTCTACTCCGACATCGCCGGGCGATTTGACATGATTATCTCCAACCCACCGTTCCATGAAGGGTTGCAAACCAGCCTGCATGCCGCAGAACAGCTGATACGCGGTGCGGCCAAGCACCTCAACGTCGGCGGCCATCTGCGCATTGTTGCCAACGCCTTCCTGCCTTATGCCGCCCTGCTGGATGCCACCTTTGGCAGCCATGAAGTGCTGGCGCAAAATGCCCGCTTCAAGGTATATCAGGCAACGTTAGGCCGCACACCGCGCGATACCAAAAAGAAAAAGCGTTAATCAGGCGTCAGCATTCTTCCGCAGGATGCGCATCATTTCTGCGCCGTAGCGTTCACCCGCTGCGGCCTGGAAAGGGAAAACCGCTTCAATCGCCGCGATTTCGGCTTCACTCAGGGAGACATCAAGCGCGGCGATGTTTTCCTCAAGATAACCACGACGTTTTGTGCCAGGGATCGGCACAATGTTCGGGCTACGCGACAATACCCAGGCCAATGCCAGTTGTGATGGCTGTACTCCCTTCTCTGTCGCCAATTCCCCGATTTTGTCTGCCAGCTGTAAATTCTTCACGAAATTCTCCCCCTGGAAACGCGGATTGTGGCGGCGGAAGTCATCTTCACCGAACTCGTCCGGTGAACGGATAGCGCCGGTCAAAAAGCCGCGACCGAGCGGACTATAAGCCACAAAAGCAATCCCCAGACGTTCACAGGCTGGCAATATTTCCGTTTCCACATCCCGAGTCCACAATGAGTATTCGCTTTGCAGGGCACTGATCGGATGCACTTTTTGCGCACGTTCCAGATTGCTGACCGAAGTTTCGCTCAGCCCCAGATAGCGGACCTTCCCTTCTCGTACCAGATCGGCCATCGCACCAATGGTTTCTTCAACTGGTACGGAAGGATCCGGGCGGTGCTGATAGTAAAGGTCAATCACGTCCGTGCCCAGGCGCGTTAGGCTGCCTTCAACCGACTGACGAATATAATCGGGATGACCATTAGTGCCACGGGCGTGGGGGTTGGACGGGTCACGAACAATACCAAACTTAGTCGCCAGAAAGACTTTATCGCGGCGTCCTTTCAGCGCTTTGCCCAGCAACACCTCATTCGTATGCGGCCCGTAGACGTCTGCGGTATCGAGCATCGTGATACCCAGTTCAAATGCGCGGTCGAGCGTCGCCAGCGACTCTTTTTCATCGTTTCCTGCCCCCGCGGTGGTGTAGAACTCACTCATCCCCATGCAACCCAGACCGATTGCCGAGACCAGAGGGCCATTTTTACCTAATTGACACTGTTTCATGGGTTTGTCCTTTAGAAAATAGAGAGGGAACAGAAAGTCACTACCGGATGAAGTGTGGTTATTTGCTGCATAAAGATAAATCCATCAAAACGTGCAACACTGTTCAGAATGAGCAAACAATCAGCGTGGGGTGAGGCGATGGATCAGATACAGGCGATGCGCATTTTTATCCGGATCGCCGAACTGGAGAGTTTCAGCCGGGCGGCAGAGGATCTCAATTTGCCGCGCGCCACCGTCAGTACCACGCTCAAAGCGCTGGAGCAGAAACTTGGTGTGCGGCTGTTTTTACGCACCACCCGGCAGGTAAAAATCACCGCCGAGGGTGAACTCTATTACCAACGCTGCCTGCAACTGCTGGCGGCGCTGGAGGAGGCCGATACGCTGTTTGCCAGTCAAAAAAATCAGCCCGCCGGCAGTGTGCGTATCGACATGCCACATTCACTGGCCCGCGAAATCGTTATTCCCAGGCTGGCGGAATTCAACGCCCGCTATCCGTTGATCACCCTGAAACTGAGCGCCAACGACAACGCGATAGACTTGCTCGATCAGGGCGTAGACTGCGTTTTACGGGCATGGACGTTAGAGGGCGACAATCTGCAATCGCGGCATATTGCCGATCTGCCACAGATGACCTGCGCCTCTCCGGCTTATCTGGCGCGCAAAGGGATACCTGACACGCTATCGGATCTTTCCGTCCACAGCACCGTCGGCTATTTTTTCCGTCAGCACCGACCTGAGTCGCAGCTGGAATTTGCCGACGGAGCGCAGATAAAAATGGTTATTCTGCCCTGCTCACTGACCGTCAGCGGTGCCGACGCCTATGTCGCAGCAGGCAAAGCGGGCTATGGGCTGGTTCAGGCCTCAAGATTGATTATCAGTGACGCACTGGAAAAAGGTGAACTGATTGAAGTGTTGGGGCACCAACTACCGCCACCCATGCCGCTGTATATCATGTATCCTCCGGGGCGTTTTCTGGCACCGCGGGTACGGGTGCTGCTCGACTGGCTGATTGAAATATTCGCCGCCGAAAATCTAAAATCCAGGTAGACATTGGACAGTAAAACCGCATTTATCCCGGCGGATTGAGCCGAATCTGCCCATTCGGGGTGAATATGCTGCTTTTTGCGCCAAACGTCCGTATTGGGGGAAATAAGTATTGACGCACGTGAGGAAATGTCTAGAATTCGGCCCGTAGTTGTATGACTCGCAGAGTAAATTCGAATGAATACTTTGCTGAGAATGCGATGGTGGCGGAATTGGTAGACGCGCTAGCTTCAGGTGTTAGTGTCCTTTGGATGTGAGGGTTCGAGTCCCTCCCTTCGCACCAC
>CAMLBO010000103.1 GCA_946478305.1 uncultured Enterobacterales bacterium | reverse complement strand
AATACCTGCCTGTCACGCAGGGGGTCGCGGGTTCGAGCCCCGTCCGTTCCGCCAATAATTAAAATTATGCCTGCTAACTTTAGCAGGCATAATGTTAAGCGTAATTTAGGGGCGTAGCTCAGTTGGTAGAGCACCGGTCTCCAAAACCGGGTGTCGCGAGTTCGAGTCTCTCCGCCCCTGCCATATAAAAACCCTTCGCGAAAGCGAGGGGTTTTTTACTTTGTAGCCTCCGAAAAAATCTGCTTTCCCCCCTTTATTCATCCCACTTTTTTTATGATATTTCCTCTTTTTGATTTTTAATTCCCATTTAATCGCCGGATCTGGCATTTTTACTGGTCAATTTTTGTGTTTTTTTAGCTGAATACATGCACGAAATGATTGTTCTACACGTATGTGACCTCGCTCATACTGCTTTTTTTCGTTTGTACTAAAACTACTAATCGTCCTATGACGCTAAAAAACCTAACCTACGCCTCTTTCCTTTGTTCTTTGGTGCTTTCAGAGAACAAATAGAAAAAAGGCGCGTTAGAAAAACGTCTTAGCCGTACCTGAAAAGCGACAACAAAAAAATAGCGCAAGACTAAACGCGAGGAACGAACCATGTACAAGAAATTATTAATGGCAGCTGCGGTAGCAACAGCATTTTGTGGAATGGCACAGGCAGCACCCCTTGTTGTCGGTTTTTCACAAATCGGCTCTGAATCGGGTTGGCGTTCCGCTGAAACAAAAGTGTCGAAACAGGAAGCTGAAAAGCGCGGGATCACGCTGAAAATCGCCGATGCGCAGCAAAAACAAGAGAATCAGATTAAAGCGATCCGTTCCTTCATCGCTCAAGGTGTGGATGCCATTTTCATTGCGCCGGTTGTGGCGACTGGCTGGGCCCCCGTTCTGACTGAAGCGAAAGAAGCCAAGATCCCGGTATTCCTGCTGGATCGCACTATTGAAGTCAGCGACCCGTCTCTCTATACCGCGGCTGTAGCCTCCGACAGCGTACACGAAGGCAAAGTAGCCGGTGACTGGTTGGTAAAAGAGGTCGCAGGCAAGCCCTGTAACGTTGTTGAGCTTCAGGGAACAGTGGGGGCAAGCGTCGCCTTAAACCGTAAGCAAGGCTTTGCCGATGCGCTGAAAGCGGCGCCAAATGTCAAAATTATCCGTTCACAGTCTGGCGACTTCACCCGCAGCAAGGGTAAAGAAGTCATGGAAAGCTTCATTAAGGCCGAGCAAAACGGCAAAAATATCTGCGCCGTCTATGCGCATAACGACGATATGGCCATCGGTGCAATCCAGGCCATTAAAGAAGCTGGCCTGAAACCTGGCTCACAAATCAAAGTCGTCTCAATTGATGGTGTTCCGGACATCTATAAAGCCATGCTCAATGGTGAATCCAATGCCTCAGTTGAGCTGACTCCGAACATGGCAGGCCCTGCCTTCGATGCACTTATCGCCATGAAAAAAGATGGAACGCAGCCACCGAAATTCATTCAGACGCAATCTACCTTGGTACTGCCTGATGCAGCGCAAAAAGAGTACGACATGAAGAAAGACATGGGTTATTAAGCCACCGATACCCGCTCAGCGACGATGCTGAGCGGGTATTGATCATGATAATTCATTCCCATTTCGCCTCAGGCGAATGCTGTAGGAGTTGATACCGTGACAGATATTGCACGCTCACAAAACCTGCTCGAAGTCCGCGGCTTGTCTGTTGAATTCCCCGGTGTCAAAGCATTGGAGAAGGTCGATTTCACGCTTAACAGAGGCGAAATTGTTGCGCTATTAGGTGAGAACGGTGCGGGGAAGTCTACGTTAATCAAAGCGCTGACCGGGGTTAACCGACGCTCTGCCGGTACGGTTCATCTTAATGGTCAGGCAATCGATCCCGTCAATACCGCTCACGCTCAGGCATTAGGGATCGGCACGGTATACCAAGAGGTTAATCTTCTGCCGAATATTTCCGTCGCCGCCAATCTGTTTATCGGTAGGGAACCCACCTGGTTCGGGTTAGTCAACCAACGAAAAATGGAACAACAGGCGCGAGACTTGCTTGCCGGATACGGCCTTAACTTCGACGTCAGTCAGCCCCTTGCAACCTATTCCATCGCTATTCAGCAAATTGTAGCCATTGCCCGCGCTGTTGATCTCTCGGCGCAGGTACTGATCCTTGACGAACCTACTGCCAGCCTCGACGCCAAAGAGGTCAGCATGTTGCTCGATATTCTTAAGCAACTGCGTGATCAGGGTGTCGGGATGATTTTCGTCACCCACTTTCTTGACCAGGTTTACCGCATCAGTGACCGCATCACGGTTTTACGCAATGGAAAACTGGTTGGCAGCAAGCTGACCTGTGACCTTCCTCGTATGGAGCTGGTGCCGATGATGCTGGGGCACAGTTTCGATGAAAGCCTGCTCAAACGCGGTGAGCATCGCGCCATCACCGGTGAGCCACTGGTTGAATTTAAAGAGTATGGTCGGCGGGGCATGGTGGAGAATTTCGATTTGAATGTCCGGCGCGGAGAAATCGTGGGTCTGGCCGGGCTACTTGGGTCCGGACGCACTGAAACGGCACAGCTGATTTTCGGTATCAAAAGCCACGATACCGGCAAGGCGCGAGTAGAGGGTAAAGCCTGTCAAATCACGACACCGCGCAAGGCCGCTAAGCTGGGGTTTGGGTATTGCCCGGAAGATCGTAAAACGGAAGGCATTATTGGCGCGGCGACGGTCAGGGAAAATATTATTCTGGCGCTGCAGGCTCAGCAAGGCTGGTTACGTCCTCTCTCAATGAAAGAGCAAAACCTCATCGCTGAAAAGTTTATCAAACTGCTTGGCATACGTACCCCAAGTGCTGAACAGGAAATTCAATATCTGTCGGGGGGTAATCAGCAAAAGGTTCTGCTGTCCCGCTGGCTGGCGACCAATCCCCGCTTTTTAATCCTTGATGAGCCAACGCGCGGCATTGACGTTGGCGCCCATGCGGAAATTATTCGCTTGATCGAAAAACTGTGTGATGAAGGGTTAGCGCTGCTGGTGATCTCCTCTGAACTGGAGGAGCTGGCTGGCTACGCCGATCGTATCGTCGTCCTGCGCGATCGCCGTCATATTACCGAAATTACCCAAGATAAAATCTCCGTTCCGGCGATTATGAAAGCCATTGCGGTTCAATAAGGGGAAGGCGATGAATAACAGGAGCCTGCCGATGACAGGAAAACCGCGCAGAGTCAGATGGGTATTGCCGAAAGGTGCCACGCAGTTTGGCGCTTTACTGGCGATACTGCTGATTGACAGTCTGGTCGCCCCAGGCTTTTTCTCGATCCATATTCAGGATGGTCGCTTGTTTGGCAGCCTGGTGGATATTTTTAACCGCGGTGCACCGGTTGCGCTGTTAGCGATAGGTATGACGCTGGTGATTGCGACTGGCGGTATCGATCTCTCCGTCGGAGCCGTAATGGCGATTGCTGGTGCAACGGCTGCCACGATGACCGTGCAGGGATACCCGCTATCCGGCGTGATTCTGGCCGCCGTGGCTGTAGGGGCAATGTGCGGCCTTTGGAATGGTTTCCTGGTTGCCGTGCTGCAAATCCAGCCCATTGTCGCGACCCTGATGCTCATGGTGGCAGGGCGGGGAATTGCGCAGTTGATAACAGAAGGCCAGATTGTCACTTTCGAACATAACGGATTGTCGCAATTTGGCAGCGGCTCGTTCTTTTATTTGCCCATGCCCGTGATCATTGCCGCTGTGATGCTGGTGCTGGTCTGGGCTCTCACCCGCAAAACCGCATTAGGACTGTTCATTGAGTCAGTGGGAATCAATATACGTTCATCGTTCTATGCGGGGGTAAACGCCAGACTGGTGCTGATAGCCGTATATGTCATTTGTGGTATTTGTGCGGCGGTCGCCGGGGTCATTGTCACCGCGGATATTCGCGGTGCCGATGCCAATAATGCCGGGTTATGGCTGGAGCTGGATGCCATTCTTGCTGTGGTGATTGGCGGTGCCTCATTGCTTGGCGGGCGATTTAATTTGCTGCTCTCGGTCATCGGCGCATTGATTATTCAGGGCATGAATACCGGTATTCTGCTATCGGGTTTCAAACCTGAATTCAACCTGGTGCTGAAAGCGCTGGTTGTTCTGGCCGTTTTGGTGGTGCAGTCGCCTCGGGTCTCGTTAAGTGCCTTATGGCGGAGGAACCAATAATGCTTAAAAGAAACCTGCCACTGCTGATCACAATTTTAGTTTTCATTGTCGGTTACGGCTACTGTTTCACCCAATTTCCCGGCTTTGCCTCAACGCGAGTTTTTTTTGACTTGCTGACCGACAATGCCTTCCTCGGGATTGTGGCGGTGGGGATGACGTTCGTGATTCTTTCAGGCGGTATCGACCTGTCTGTCGGATCGGTGATTGCCTTTACCGGCCTGGCGTTAGCTAAAATGATCGGCGGGTATGGCATTGCACCGGGTTATGCGTTCGTAATTGTGCTGTTTGCGGGAGCGATTTTTGGTGGGCTGATGGGATGGATCATCGACACACTTAAGCTCCCTGCTTTTATCATTACTCTGGCAGGTATGTTCTTTGTTCGTGGAATGAGCTTCATTGTTTCTGAAGAGTCCCTGCCGATTGATCATCCGCTTTACACCACCCTTGCCAACTATGCATGGAAAATGCCCGGTGGCGGACGCTTAACATTGCTGGCGGTGATCATGCTGCTGGTTGTGGTGTTTGGCATGGTTCTGGCGCACCGTACGCGGTTTGGGAATAACGTTTACGCTGTCGGTGGCAATAGTGTCTCAGCCGCACTGATGGGCGTGCCGGTCAGACGCACCACGATTTATATTTATATGCTGTCGAGCACGCTCGCTGTGCTGTCGGGTATCGTTTTCTCACTATATACATCAGCCGGTTACGCGCTGGCAGCCAGTGGTGTCGAGCTGGATGCGATTGCTGCCGTTGTCATTGGTGGAACGCTGCTCAGCGGCGGGATAGGAACGGTACTTGGCAGTCTGTTTGGCGTACTCATTCAAGGACTGATTCAGACTTACATCACTTTTGACGGTACGCTCAGTTCCTGGTGGACCAAAATCGTGATGGGAATTTTGCTGTTTATCTTCATCGCCCTGCAAAAAGGGATGGGCTCATTCTGGATAGCGCGCCGTGCCCGCCATCCACGACCTGAGCCGGGATGATGAGCGGGTGATCTTTTTGATTATAAGTGGGTATGAAGCGGCGTTTTTAATAACTGCCGAATTAATACCTGCTGATCGCTGTTTTGCAGCCAGACGGCGTAAAGCGGCCGGATGACCGGTGGGATGTCATGATAGGCCGACAACTGTGGGAACTCTTTTTCCCAATGCGTCGGCAGATAGGCGCAGCCGCCGGTCGTTTCCAGTAACTGACGTGTCAGATGAGCCGATGTGGTCGTCAGCACCGGTTCTTGATCGTTGGTCTGCGCACGACTTTCCTGTTGGATGAAGTCGGCTCCCCATTCCAGACGCACATAAGGTGCGTGTTCTGTTTTATCTTGTTTCTCTGATGCAAAAAGTCGTAACGAGAAATTACCCAGCAGCTGGCTGGAGAGTTCGTCCATCTTCGGCGGCTCGGTCGTGATCAACAGATCCAGCTGTCTTTCGTGCAATTGCTTGACCAGTGAATGACGTAGCGCCACGCGGGCTTCCAGACGTAATGCTTCGCGCTGACTGTAAAGTGCCTGTAACCATGGCGTGAGGTAGGCTTCCCACAGCGACGCCGTGGCACCAATCGATAATTCTGTATGCTGGAGAGAGCGTACAACCTCTTTTTTGGCCATTTGCCAGGTCGACATCAGGTTTTCTGCATAAGGCAGCAAGCGCTCACCAGCTGGCGTTAAGCGAATATTATTACGATGGCGTGTGAACAGATTTGCTCCAAGTTGAGTCTCCAACTGGCGGATGCGAAAACTGACTGCCGATTGCGTCAAATAGAGAGATTCAGCCGCTCTGCCAAAGTGGCGCGTTCTACTGACCTCCAAAAAGGTTTTCAGTAATTCCGTATCCAAAACTATCTCCAATATTTTTTGTCGTTAAGATTTAAATGTTTTGTTTTACACATTAACAAGCCTATCTAATACTCCGCGCCATAACAGCACGACCATGAGTAAATTAGGAGCGTGTCAGATGGCGGAAAGCTTCACCACGACAAATCGTTTTTTTGACAATAAACACTACCCTCGCGGGTTCTCCCGGCATGGCGATTTCACCATTAAAGAAGCGCAAATGCTAGAACGTTACGGCTTTGCATTTAATGAGCTGGACTTAGGGAAACGTGAGCCTGCAACCGACGAAGAAAAACTCTTCCTTGAGGTTTGCCGCGGCACCCGTGAGCCAGTGACGGAAGCGGAAAAAGTATGGAGTAAATACATTATCCGTACCCGTCGCCCGAAAAAATTCCATACGTTGTCTGGTGGTAAACCGCAGGCCGACGCGGTGGAAGATTACACGGAAAGCGACGATTAACGAAACGGGGCATTGCCCCGTTTTTTTATGCCAGGCTCTTGTGCAATTTTAACAATAGCCTATCCATGCATCTGTAGCTTAATGCTTCAGAAATATGAGCTTTCTCAATCATAGACTGATTATTCAGATCGGCTAATGTCCTCGCCACTTTCAGTATCCGGTGCCAGGCTCTGACGGATAATCCGAGCTTGTGCAGAACACTTTCTAAAAATTCCGCATCTTCTTTTCTGAGTTCACAATACTTCTCCACTTCGCTGCTGCTCAAATGGGCGTTAATTTTACCTGCCCTCACTAACTGAATATTTCTTGCAGCAATCACCCGTTCCCGTATGACTGCGCTGCTCTCCCTGACGCGCGATGCCTGGCGCTGGCTTTGCTGGCTGAGTACGCCGGGCGGCAGCAGCGGCACTTCGATAGACAAATCAAAACGATCAAGAAAAGGTCCGGAAAGGCGGCTGAGATAGCGCAAAACTTGCTGCGGAGGGGTTCGGTTATGCACACCCTGATAATGCCCGGTCGGGCTGGGATTCATGGCGGCGATCAGCTGTGTTCTGGCGGGATATCGTACTTTGGCGCGGGCCCGCGAAATCGTGATCTCGCCGGACTCCATCGGCTGGCGCAGGGCATCCAGCACTTTACGTTCAAACTCCGGTAACTCGTCGAGAAACAACACGCCGTTATGAGCTAACGAGATCTCGCCGGGCCGCGGCAGCGATCCGCCCCCCACCAGGGCGCTCATTGACGTACTGTGATGAGGGGAGCGGAAAGGGCGTTTGCGGGAGAAATTTCCGTCCTCCTCGGGGTTGTAGACCAGGCTGGCAATCGCCGCGGTTTCCAGCGTTTCTTGGTTAGTCAGCGGTGGCAGTAACCCCGGTAAGCGGCTCGCCAGCATGGTTTTTCCTGTGCCGGGTGGGCCAATCAGCAGCAGGTTGTGGCCACCCGCCGCAGCGACTTCCAGCGCGCGTTTCGATTGTTCCTGACCAATGATATCGCCAATATCAGGTTGCTCGGCCAAAATATCAGGTTCTTCACCACGCTCAACGTCAAATAAAGTCTCTTCACCTTGCAGGAAGGCGCAGACCTGAAGAAGATGATCCGCGACTTTTGCCACGCCGGTTTCAAGCAATGCCATCTCCTGACTATTATCTTTGGGCAAAATCAGCACCCGGTTTTCTTTTTGTGCTTCAAGCGCTGCCGGAATAGCGCCATTTACGCCGCGTAAAGCCCCTGACAGACCTAACTCCCCCAGAAACTCATATTGTCCCAGCTTATCCCCTGAAAGTTGCTCAGAAGCCACCAGAATCGCCAGAGCGATTGACAGGTCATAGCGGCCACCTTCTTTAGGCAGGTCTGCCGGGGCGAGATTGACAGTAATGCGTTTAGCCGGAAAGGAAAAACCGCCATTAATAATAGCGCTACGAACTCTGTCTCTGGCCTCTTTCACTGTGGTTTCCGGCAGGCCGACCAAGGTCAGAGCGGGTAAACCGTTGCTGATATGTACTTCCACTGAAACGCTTGGTGCCTGTACACCGAGTGAAGCACGGGTATAAACCACCGCTAATGCCATGGGCTTTTCCTTGCGATAAGCAATCCTCAGGCTCCAGCATGCCTGAATGCCCGCGAGAGCGCGCTTGCGCAGGCGCACTTTCCAGCAATCCTCGTGATCATATTTTGGGGACGTGTAATTTCAGCAACGTTTTGCGAGCCAGTTCACGGCAGGCAATACTCGTTAACACTTTGCGCGATCCGGAAACAAATTAGCTTCCTAATCATGTTGATGGCTACTCATTGAGGGTGTTTAATTCATTTGTATATTAACAATAATTAAACATTTGTGGTTGTTACTTAACATCACCTCTGCTCTCTCTGGTCCATGCCGGAAACTTCAGTGAGCGCACCTCTACACTTTTCCGGGATAGGAAATACATCATGTTCGGTTGGACCTCCAGACAGCGCAATGTCGCTATTGCCAGCTTCCTCAGCTGGACACTCGATGCCTTTGATTTCTTCATCCTTGTTTTCCTTCTGAGCGATATCGCCACCGCTTTTCATGTCGATATCAAAGAAGTCACGTTGGCGATCCTTCTGACGCTTGCGGTACGACCCATCGGGGCGCTGTTATTTGGCCGCGCAGCCGAAAAGTATGGCCGCAAGCCGATTTTGATGGTCAATATCGCCTTCTTCTCGGTGTTTGAGCTTTGCACAGCAGCGGCGCCTTCCCTGACAGTGTTCCTTATCCTGCGTGTGATCTACGGCGTAGCAATGGGCGGGGTGTGGGGAGTGGCTTCCTCACTGGCAATGGAGACGATACCTGACCGTTCCCGTGGATTTATGTCCGGTGTTTTCCAAGCGGGTTATCCGTTCGGATATCTGCTGGCGGCGGTGGTTTACGGGTTATTCTCCAACATGGTGGGCTGGCGTGGGATGTTTGTTATCGGTGCAGTACCGATTTTCCTGCTGCCGTTTATCTGGTTTAAAGTGCAGGAATCCCCGGTCTGGTTGGCAGCCCGTGAACGCAAAGAGAGTACTGCACTGTTGCCGGTGCTGAAATCGCAATGGAAACTTTGCCTCTATCTGGTGGTCCTGATGGCGGCCTTCAACTTCTTCAGCCACGGGACGCAGGATCTCTATCCTTCGTTCCTGAAAATTCAGCATGGTTTTGATGCCCATACCGTCAGCCTGATTGCCATCGGCTACACGGTTGCCTCGATCATCGGTGGTATCTTCTTCGGCACACTGTCAGAGCGTATTGGGCGAAAAAAAGCCATTATTATCGCAGCCTTACTCTCATTGCCGGTGATCCCTCTCTGGGCGTTTTCCAGCGGGACGTGGACGATCGGATTGGGTGCATTTTTGATGCAATTTATGGTTCAGGGCGCATGGGGTGTGGTGCCGTCCTACCTTACTGAACTGGTGCCCGCAAACACCCGCGCCGTGCTGCCGGGATTCGTTTATCAGTTGGGGAATCTGCTGGCTTCGGTGAATGCCACCTTGCAGGCTTACATTGCCGAAAGCCATGGGCATAACTACGGTTTAGCGATGGCGATGGTAGCCGGCACCGTGGCGATCGTGATTGCGGTACTGGTGTCATTTGGCCGGGATACGCGCGGAAAAGTGATTAATGGGGCAACAAAATCATCTGCGGCTGAAATAGGCTCCAGCACCTGATTTTATTGATTATTTTTACATTAATGATGAGCAGGCTACAGATAATAACGTAAGAAAAGTGTTGTCATTAAATATGTAACTGTGATAACTCTGTAGGCAATCGTTCGTAATGAAGAATTGAAGAAACCAAAATGAAAGCCCTTCTCCTCGTAGTTAGCCTAGTCGTAATTAGCGTGGTGGTGATTATTATCCCACCGTGCGGGGCTGCACTTGGACGAAGAAAGGCTTATTAAACAAGCCTGAACCTGAAAAGAACCCCCGCACCGAAAGGTCCGGGGGTTTTTTTTGGTCAGTATAATTTGCGGCGGGAACAGAAAATGAGCAACAGCATAATGTTCTGCAAAGAACCGGAAAAGGCAGGGGAATAATGATGAACGGAGCACAGTGGGTAGTACAAGCGTTGCGCGCACAGGGTGTCGATATGGTTTTCGGCTACCCGGGCGGAGCAATAATGCCGGTATACGATGCATTGTATGACGGCGGCGTGGAACACCTATTGTGCCGCCATGAGCAAGGCGCAGCGATGGCCGCCATTGGCTATGCCCGTTCAACGGGGAAAGTCGGTGTGTGTATCGCCACGTCGGGTCCCGGTGCGACTAACCTGATAACCGGTCTGGCCGATGCCTTAATGGACTCCGTACCGCTGGTGGCCATCACCGGTCAGGTAGGGTCAGCCTTCATCGGTACCGACGCCTTTCAGGAAATCGACGTTTTAGGCTTATCGCTGGCCTGCACCAAACACAGTTTCCTGGTTGAGTCGCTGGAGGCGCTGCCGGAAATCATGGCCGAAGCTTTTGCCATCGCAAGCTCCGGGCGTCCCGGCCCGGTTCTGATCGACATTCCGAAAGATATTCAGCTGGCGACCGGCGAACTGCCACCGCATCTGCTGGCTGTTGAGGAGCAGTACCCGCATCCGGCGGCCGAGTTGCAGCAGGCTTACGACATGATCGCCGCAGCACAGAAACCGATGCTGTATGTGGGCGGCGGGGTGGGCATCGCTCAGGCGGTTCCTGCACTGCGGGATTTTATCCGTGCAACCGGAATGCCTGCTGTCGCCACGCTGAAAGGACTGGGCGCACCGGACGCTAATGACCCTTGTTATCTGGGCATGCTCGGCATGCACGGCACCAAAGCGGCGAATCTGGCGGTACAGGGGTGCGATTTACTGATCGCCGTTGGCGCGCGTTTTGATGATCGGGTGACCGGAAAATTAAATACTTTCGCCCCACATGCGGCGGTTATCCATATGGATATCGATCCGGCAGAACTGAACAAGCTGCGTCAGGCGCATGTGGCATTGCAGGGTGATCTGAGAACATTACTGCCTGCGCTGGAGCAACCGCTGTCGATCTGCACCTGGCGCGACCACGTGATGACGCTGAAAGCACAGGGCGAATGGCGATACGACCATCCGGGAGAGGCAATTTTTGCCCCGTTGCTGCTGAAACAAATTTCTGACCGCAAAATGGCCGACACCGTGGTAACCACCGACGTGGGCCAGCATCAGATGTGGACCGCCCAGCACATGCAGTTCACGCGTCCTGAAAACTTCATCACCTCCAGCGGTCTGGGCACCATGGGCTTTGGCATTCCCGCTGCCGTGGGCGCACAGGTTGCTCGTCCGAATGACATGGTTATCTGTGTGTCGGGTGATGGCTCGTTCATGATGAACGTTCAGGAACTGGGCACCATCAAACGAAAAAAATTACCGGTAAAAATCCTGTTGCTGGATAACCAGCGGTTAGGGATGGTCCGACAGTGGCAGGAGCTGTTTTTTGATGGCCGCTACAGTGAAACCAACCTTTCCGATAACCCCGATTTTGTGACGCTGGCCAGCGCATTCGATATTCCCGGCCAACGTATCAGCCGAAAAGATCAAGTCGACGCCGCCCTGGATGCTTTTTTCAATAGCGAAGGTCCTTATTTACTCCAGGTTTCCATCGATGAAAGCCAGAACGTCTGGCCCCTGGTTCCGCCGGGTGCTGGTAACGAAACCATGTTGGAGAAAATGTCATGATGCAGCATAACGTCTCAATCCAGGCGCGTTTCCGCCCTGAAATGTTAGAGCGCGTATTGCGCGTAGTGCGCCACCGTGGTTTCCAGGTGTGCGCGATGAATATGAGTCCGATGGTCAATGCGGAAAACATAAATATTGAATTGACCGTTGCCAGTCAGCGGTCCGTAGATTTACTGTCTTCACAGTTAAGCAAACTGATGGATGTCGCCTGCGTCGAGATCCAACAACACACATCACAACAAATACGCGCGAATGCGTGAGTAAGGGATAGAGAGAATGACGAAGAAAGCTGATTTCATTTGGTTCAACGGCGAGATGGTTCCCTGGGCGGAAGCCAAAGTTCACGTAATGTCACACGCACTGCATTACGGCACCTCAGTCTTTGAAGGCGTCCGTTGCTACGACTCCCACAAAGGGCCAGTGGTGTTCCGTCACCGTGAACACATGCAACGTCTGCGTGACTCAGCAAAAATCTACCGCATGCCGGTGACTCAGAGCGTTGATGAGCTGATGGAAGCCTGCCGCGAAACCCTGCGCAAAAACAATCTGGTCAGTGCGTATATCCGCCCGCTGGTCTTCGTGGGTGATGTCGGTATGGGCGTGAACCCGCCGGATGGCTACAAAACTGACGTCATCATCGCCGCCTTCCCGTGGGGCGCATATCTGGGCGAAGAAGCGCTGGAGCAAGGCATCGATGCGATGGTTTCTTCGTGGAACCGCGTTGCAGCCAATACCATTCCTACCGCCGCGAAAGCGGGTGGTAACTACCTCTCCTCACTGCTGGTGGGCAGTGAAGCACGCCGCCACGGTTATCAGGAAGGGATCGCACTGGACATCCACGGTTATGTTTCCGAAGGTGCAGGCGAAAACCTGTTCGAAGTGAAAGAGGGCATTCTGTTTACGCCTCCGTTCACCTCTTCTGCGCTGCCGGGCATCACCCGCGACGCGATCATCAAACTGGCGAAAGACATGGGCCTGGAAGTTCGCGAACAGGTACTGTCGCGCGAATCACTCTATCTGGCAGATGAAGTCTTCATGTCAGGCACCGCAGCTGAAATCACGCCAGTGCGCAGCGTTGACGGCATTCAGGTTGGTATCGGTAAACGCGGCCCGATCACCAAACAAATTCAGGATGCATTCTTCGGCTTATTCACCGGTAAAACCGAAGACAAATGGGGTTGGTTGGATCCGATTAATCCTCAGTAGGCTACAGAACAAGAATTATGCGGGTGGCGATTTGCGTCACCTGCTAAACAGAAATGATTTGGAGTGAATAGAGCATGCCTAAATACCGTTCCCATACCACGACTCATGGCCGCAACATGGCCGGCGCCCGCGCATTATGGCGTGCCACCGGGATGACCGATGATGATTTCGGCAAACCCATTATTGCTGTCGTAAACTCCTTTACCCAGTTCGTGCCGGGACACGTGCACTTGCGCGATCTGGGTAAACTGGTTGCCGAACAGATCGAAGCCTCCGGCGGCGTGGCGAAAGAGTTCAACACCATCGCCGTGGATGACGGTATCGCCATGGGTCATGGCGGCATGCTGTATTCATTGCCTTCACGCGAGCTGATCGCCGATTCCGTGGAATACATGGTTAACGCGCACTGTGCCGACGCCATGGTCTGTATTTCCAACTGCGATAAAATCACCCCGGGAATGCTGATGGCGTCACTGCGCCTGAACATTCCGGTGATTTTCGTATCCGGCGGCCCGATGGAAGCCGGTAAAACCAAACTGTCTGACAAAATCATCAAACTCGATCTGGTTGATGCCATGATTCAGGGCGCCAACCCAAACGTCAGCGATGCTGACAGCGAGCAGATCGAACGCTCCGCCTGCCCAACCTGCGGATCCTGTTCCGGTATGTTCACCGCCAACTCCATGAACTGCCTGACCGAAGCGCTGGGTCTGTCCCAGCCGGGTAACGGTTCATTGCTGGCAACGCACGCCGATCGCCGCGAATTGTTCCTGAACGCCGGTCGCCGCATCGTTGAGCTGACTAAACGTTATTACGAAAAAGACGATGAAACCGCGTTGCCACGCAACATCGCCAGCAAAGCGGCATTCGAAAATGCTATGACGCTGGATATCGCAATGGGCGGCTCGACCAACACCGTTCTGCACCTATTGGCGGCTGCGCAGGAAGGCGGGATCGAGTTCGACATGATCGACATTGACCGTCTGTCACGTGTCGTACCCCACCTGTGTAAAGTGGCACCGAGTACCCCGAAATACCATATGGAAGACGTTCACCGCGCTGGTGGTGTATTGGCAATTCTGGGTGAACTGGACCGTGCGAACCTGCTCAACCGCGACGTCAAAAACATCCTTGGTCTGAATCTGACGGAAACACTGAATCAGTACGACATCATGTTGACCAAAGATGAAGCCGTGAAAAAAATGTTCCGCGCCGGTCCGGCTGGTATCCGTACCACGCAGGCGTTCTCACAGGATTGCCGCTGGGATACGCTGGATGACGACCGCGCCGAAGGCTGTATCCGTTCACTGGAAAATGCGTTCAGTCTGGAAGGCGGTCTGGCCGTACTGTACGGCAACATTGCCGAAGCAGGCAGTATCGTTAAAACCGCAGGCGTGGATAAATCCAACCTGACTTTCCGTGGCCCGGCCAAAGTGTATGAAAGTCAGGATGACGCAGTAAGCGCGATCCTCGGTGGCAAAGTGGTTGCCGGCGACGTGGTCGTGATCCGTTACGAAGGGCCAAAAGGCGGCCCGGGTATGCAGGAAATGCTTTATCCGACCACCTACTTGAAATCCATGGGGCTTGGCAAAGAGTGTGCGCTGATCACCGACGGTCGTTTCTCCGGCGGCACTTCCGGCCTGTCTATCGGCCACGTTTCTCCGGAAGCGGGCAGCGGCGGCATGATTGCGCTGGTTGAGGATGGCGACTTCATCGACATCGACATTCCGAACCGCAGCATGGTGCTCGACGTTCCGGCAGCCGAACTGGCGGCGCGTCATGCAGCAGAAGAGGCCCGCGGCGATCAGGCGTGGACGCCGAAAAACCGCGTGCGTGAAGTCTCCTATGCGCTGCGTGCTTACGCAATGCTGGCGACCAGTGCCGACAAAGGCGCCGTTCGCGACAAGTCCAAGCTGGGAGGCTAACGGCCATGGCGGTATCACAACCTCTACCCGACCAGCCGTGTGGCGCGGAGTATCTCCGCGCTGTACTGCGGGCACCGGTTTACGAAGTGGCGCAGGTTACGCCTTTGCAGGTCATGGAAAAGATCTCTACCCGGTTGGGCAACACCATTCTGGTGAAGAGGGAAGACCGCCAGGCAGTTCATAGCTTTAAGCTGCGCGGTGCCTATTCGATGATTGCCAGCCTGACTGAAGAGCAGGCCGCACGCGGCGTGATCACCGCGTCGGCCGGTAACCATGCGCAGGGCGTGGCGCTGTCAGCCACTAAAAAAGGCATCAAATCACTGATTGTGATGCCGGTTGCCACGGCGGACATCAAAGTCGATGCTGTGCGTAATTTTGGCGGCGAAGTGATGCTCTACGGCGCTAACTTCGACGAAGCCAAAGGCAAGGCGATCGCACTGTCGCAGCAGCAGGGCATGACCTTTGTGCCTCCGTTCGACCACCCGGCGGTGATTGCCGGGCAGGGCACGCTGGCGATGGAACTGCTGCAGCAGGACGCGCATCTCGACCGGGTATTCGTACCGGTGGGCGGCGGCGGTTTGGCAGCGGGCGTGGCGGTGCTGATTAAACA
>CAMLBO010000102.1 GCA_946478305.1 uncultured Enterobacterales bacterium | reverse complement strand
ACAGTTAATGCCGCAGATTCAGGTGATTGGTGTTGAAGCCGAAGATTCAGCCTGCCTGCGTGCGGCGCTGGACGCCGGTGAACCCGTCGATCTGGCCCGCGTGGGTTTATTTGCCGAAGGTGTGGCGGTGAAGCGTATCGGTAACGAAACCTTTCGTCTGTGTCGCGAATATCTTGATGATGTGATCACCGTCGACAGCGATGCGATTTGCGCTGCGGTAAAAGACCTGTTTGAAGATGTCCGCGCCATTGCCGAGCCTTCCGGGGCACTGGCGTTGGCCGGGCTGAAAAAATACGTTCAGCAGCACAATATTCAGGGTGAACGTCTGGCTCATGTGCTCTCGGGTGCCAACGTCAACTTCCACGGTTTGCGCTATGTATCAGAGCGTTGTGAGTTAGGTGAGCAGCGTGAAGCCCTGTTAGCCGTGACCATTCCTGAAGAAAAGGGCAGTTTCCTGAAGTTTTGCCAGCTGCTTGGCGGACGGTCAGTGACCGAGTTCAACTACCGTTATGCCGATGACAAAAGTGCCTGCATTTTTGTCGGGGTACGTCTGACGCGCGGTCACGCTGAGCGCAAAGAGATCATCGATGAACTGCACAACGGCGGTTATCAGGTGGTTGATCTGTCCGACGACGAAATGGCGAAATTGCATGTCCGCTATATGGTTGGCGGGCGTCCGAGCAAGCCGTTACGTGAAAGGCTCTACAGCTTCGAGTTCCCTGAATCACCGGGTGCACTGCTGAAATTCCTGCATACGTTGGGCACGCACTGGAATATTTCACTGTTCCATTACCGCAGTCACGGCACCGATTTCGGCCGCGTTCTGGCTGCCTTCGAGCTGACCGATCAGGAACCGGAATTTGAGAAAAATCTTTCAGCACTGGGCTTCGATTGCCACAATGAGAGTGATAATCCGGCATTCCGCTTCTTCTTAGCGGGCTAAAAACGGAAGGGCCCACGTGGGCCCTTTTTCTTTGCCATCGTTTTGGCGTCAAAACGGGCTATAACAACTGCCAGAAGGCATCGATCAGCGGTTCGTTAAGGCGTTTTTTCTGTACGCAGACGCCGAGTTCCAGCGGTGCGCCGAGCGTCACGTTGTCGAGGACGGTAATGCGGTTACGTACCGGTTCCGGGCTGTTCTCCAGCACCACATCGGGCAGCAGCGCGATACCGCAACCCAGCGCCACCATCGAGACAATCGCCTCGTGGCCTGACACAGTGGCGTAAATCAGCGGGCTCGTCAGACGGTTGCGTTTAAACCAGATGTCGATGCGTTTTCGTGCCGGGCCATGTTCCGGCAGGATGAACGGAATCTGCGACCAGTTGGGATTGGCTTCACTGGTTTGCGTGCGCACAGCGCAAGGCAGCGAAGGGGCGATCAGGATCATCGGGATTTCGCCGATTTTGGTGAAATCTACGCTGGAGGGCAGGGTTTCAGGGTGACCGGCGATACCCAAATCCGCCTCGGTGGATTGCACTTTTTCGACCGCATCGGCGGCATCACCGGTGGTCAGCTTGATTTCAACCAGCGGATGTTGCGCCCGGAAACGATCCAGGATCGGCGGAAGATGGCTGTAGGCGGCAGTCACCGAGCAGAACAGCCGCAGTTCGCCGCTCAGCGACGGGCCATGTTGGCCAAGTGAGTGACGAAGTTGCTGGTACTGTAACAGCGTCTGCTGGGCAAAGGTTTTAAGATGTTCACCCGCGCCGGTCAGCTGCACGGTGCGATTATCACGCTGGAACAGCGGCTGTCCGAGCTCCTCTTCAAGCCGCTGGATCTGGCGTGAAAGGGTCGACGGACTGACATGCATAGCTTTCGATGAGCGCCCAAAATGGCGGCTTTCGGCCAGATGCAAAAAGAGCTTTAAATCGCGCAGATCCATGAGCGGTTTACCCAGATTTAAGAGAAATAAGCATGTTGCATAATTCGCAACGTCATCTTCTCAATATATCAATTTAAGCAACGCAGTACATGACATATAGTGATTTCACGGCGTTCACCGGCAGACCCGGTGAAACAAAAAATAACAGCATCCTCACCTCGAAGAACGGAGTATTACCATGGCTAACTATTTCAACACCTTAAACCTGCGCCAGCAGTTGGCACAATTGGGCAAATGTCGCTTTATGGGGCGCGATGAATTCGCCGATGAAGCCAGCTACCTCAAAGGTAAAAAAGTGGTGATTGTCGGCTGTGGCGCACAGGGTCTGAACCAGGGCTTGAACATGCGTGACTCCGGTCTGGACGTTTCCTACACCCTGCGTGCAGAAGCGATTGCTGAAAAACGCGCTTCCTGGCGCAAAGCGACCGAGAACGGTTTCAAAGTCGGCACTTACGAAGAATTGATCCCACAGGCAGACCTGGTGGTTAACCTGACCCCGGACAAACAGCACAGCGCCGTGGTTAAGGCAGTTCAGCCTCTGATGAAAGATGGCGCGACCCTGGGTTACTCCCATGGCTTCAACATTGTTGAAGTGGGTGAGCAAATCCGTAAAGACATCACCGTGGTGATGGTGGCACCAAAATGTCCGGGTACCGAAGTGCGTGAAGAGTACAAACGTGGTTTCGGTGTGCCGACGCTGATCGCCGTTCACCCGGAAAATGACCCGAAAGGCGAAGGCATGGCGATTGCTAAAGCTTGGGCTGCGGCCACCGGCGGCCACCGTGCCGGCGTTCTGCAATCTTCTTTCGTTGCAGAAGTGAAATCTGACCTGATGGGTGAGCAGACTATTCTGTGTGGCATGCTGCAGGCCGGTTCACTGCTGTGCTTCGACAAACTGGTGGCCGATGGCGTTGACGAAGCTTACGCAGAAAAACTGCTGCAATTCGGCTGGGAAACCATCACCGAAGCGCTGAAGCAAGGCGGCATCACGCTGATGATGGACCGTTTGTCCAACCCGGCTAAACTGCGTGCTTATGCGCTGTCCGAGCAGCTGAAAGGCATCATGGCGCCGCTGTTCCAGAAACACATGGATGACATCATCTCCGGTGAATTCTCCAGCGGAATGATGGCTGACTGGGCGAACGACGATAAAAACCTGCTGACCTGGCGTGAAGAGACCGGCGCATCTGCGTTCGAGAATGCACCTCAGTTCGAAGGCAAAATTGCAGAGCAGGAATACTTCGACCACGGCGTTCTGATGATCGCGATGGTGAAAGCGGGCGTTGAGCTGGCCTTTGAAACCATGGTGGATGCAGGCATCATCGAAGAGTCTGCTTACTACGAATCACTGCACGAGTTGCCGCTGATCGCTAACACCGTTGCACGTAAGCGTCTGTATGAAATGAACGTGGTTATCTCTGATACCGCTGAATACGGTAACTACCTGTTTGCTAACGCCGCAGTGCCATTGCTGAAAGAGTTCATGACCACGCTTCAGGCAGGCGATCTGGGCAAGTCTGTTGCAGGTACTAACGTTGATAACGCGCAGCTGCGTGACGTTAACGAAGCCATCCGCAACCATCCAATCGAAGCTGTAGGCCACAAATTGCGTGGTTATATGACTGACATGAAGCGTATCGCGGTTGCCAGCTAATTAGCTAAACCCGCTGGGCTTGAAATAGAATCAAAAAGGGCACTGCATGAAACTGCGGTGCCCTTTCTTGTTACGGCTTACTGCGCCGAAACAGAAACTCAGTTGCGGTACAGGATTTTAATGATGTGGTAACCAAATTGGGTGTGCAGCGGGCCTTGTGGCTCGATCAGCGGCGCGGAAAACACCACTTTATCGAAAGCAGGAACCATTGCGCCTTGCTTGAATTCGCCTAAATGACCGCCTTTCTTACCTGACGGGCAGGTCGAGTGTTTTTTTGCCAGCTTTTCGAAATCGCCGCCGTTTTTCAACTGGGCCAGGATTTCATTCGCCTGTTCTTCTTCCTTAACAAGGATATGCATTGCTGCTGCGGTTTTTGCCATGATTGAGACCTTTTCTCGAGATGTGTTCCAGTGAGCTAATGTAACATTTGCAACCGCGCATGTGGACTCCGGCCTGCATTCCAGACATAACAAAATGCGCCGCAAACCCTGTCAATCTCACCTGTGCTTTCTGCTACAATCCCCGTCCTTGTCCATCAAGTGAGCAAAATTACGCCATGCGATTAAACCCCAGCCAACAACATGCTGTCGAATTCGTTACCGGGCCCTGTCTGGTTCTGGCCGGTGCCGGATCCGGTAAAACCCGGGTTATCACCAATAAAATCGCACACTTGATCCGCCAATGTGGTTATCAGGCACGTCACATTGCTGCCGTCACCTTTACCAATAAAGCCGCACGTGAAATGAAAGAGCGTGTGGCGCAAACCCTTGGGCGCAAAGAGGCGCGAGGATTATTGATTTCTACCTTCCACACGCTGGGTCTGGAGATCATCAAAAAAGAGTATGCCGCGCTGGGTATGAAGTCGAACTTCTCGTTGTTTGACGACCAGGACCAACTGGCGCTGTTAAAAGAGCTGAGTGAAACCTGGCTTGAACAGGACAAGACGCTTTTACAGCAACTGATCTCGACGATCTCCAACTGGAAGAACGATCTGATCGATCCTGCCGCTGCGGCTAACGTTGCGCGATCTGAGCGCGATAAGATCTTCGCGCATTGCTACGGTTTGTACCACGACCATATGCGCGCCTGTAACATCCTCGATTTTGATGACCTGATTTTGTTACCTACGTTGCTTCTACAGCGTAATGAAGAAGTACGCGAACGCTGGCAGAACAAGCTGCGTTATCTGCTGGTGGATGAATATCAGGACACCAACACCAGCCAATACATGATGGTAAAACTGCTGGTGGGTAACCGCGCGCGTTTCACGGTGGTGGGCGATGATGACCAGTCAATCTACTCCTGGCGCGGTGCGCGTCCGCAGAACCTGGTGTTGCTGAAAGAAGATTTCCCCGCCCTGCAGGTGATCAAGCTCGAACAGAATTACCGCTCTTCGCAGCGGATTCTGAAAGCTGCCAATATTCTGATTGCTAATAACCCGCACGTCTTCGAAAAGCGTCTTTTCTCCGAGTTGGGCTATGGTGAAGCGCTTAAAGTGATTACCGCCAATAATGAAGACCACGAAGCTGAACGCGTGGTCGGCGAGCTTATCGCGCATCACTTTATGAATAAAACTGACTACGGCGATTATGCGATTTTATATCGCGGTAACCACCAGTCGCGGTTGTTTGAAAAGATGCTTATGCAAAACCGCATTCCGTATCGTATCTCCGGCGGAACGTCGTTCTTCTCCCGGCCTGAAATCAAAGATTTGCTGGCATATCTGCGCGTGCTGACTAACCCGGATGATGACAGCGCCTTCCTGCGCATCGTCAATACGCCACGCCGTGAGATAGGCGCAGCCACGTTACAAAAGCTGGGTGAGTGGGCGAATCAGCGCAATAAAGGCCTGTTTAAAGCCAGTTCGGATTTTGGTTTGGGGCAGTACTTGACGGGACGGGGCTTGGAGTCGTTGCAGCGTTTCACCCACTGGATGGGCAGCATTGCGGAGCGAGTCGAGCGGGAACCTGTTGCTGCGGTGCGGGATCTGATCCACGGCGTCGATTACGAAAGCTGGCTGTTTGAAACCTCGCCAAGCCCGAAAGCCGCCGAAATGCGCATGAAAAACGTCAACCAGTTGTTCAGCTGGATGACAGAGATGCTCGAAGGGACAGATCTTGATGAGCCGATGACGCTGACTCAGGTGGTGACGCGTTTTACGCTGCGCGACATGATGGAACGCGGCGAGAATGACGAAGAGCTGGATCAGGTTCAACTGATGACGCTTCATGCTTCCAAGGGGCTGGAGTTCCCCTACGTCTTTTTAGTCGGGATGGAGGAGGGGCTGCTGCCGCACCAAAGCAGCATTGATGAAGACAACGTCGATGAAGAGCGTCGTCTGGCCTATGTGGGTATCACCCGCGCGCAAAAAGAGCTGTTCTTTACGCTCTGCCGTGAACGACGTCAGTACGGCGAAATGCTCCGTCCGGAACCGAGTCGCTTCCTGCTGGAGTTACCGCAGGATGATCTGGAATGGGAGTCTGAGCGTAAGGTGGTCAGCCCTCAGGAGAGAATGGTCAAAGGGCAAAGTCATCTTGAAAAGATCCGCGAACAGCTGGCGAATGCCAAAAAGTAGCGAAAAAGTGTCATAAAAAAGGGCGACTATAACGTCGCCCGGATTTAGTTCGAAGTGAGAAGCCAGTGCTCTATTTACCGCTCTCTTCGATGTACAGAGGCCAGTGAGCATAACTCTGCCAGTGACTCTCCTGTTCCAGCTCTTCGGCACGAAGCGGATGCTGTTCCAGCCAGCCATGCGGCACAATCACATTCAGGTCGTCTTCATTGGCGCGCAGGCGAACCGCCGGCAAGGTGTCATCCCGTCGGCGACTGGCAAAAATAATTGCCAGTCGCAAGATACGGCATAAGCGTTGTGCCTGACGCGGTGGAACCGCGTTTTGCTGACTGAGCAATGGCAGATCGAGCGCATTGCTCTGATTCTGCAAAAGTGTTGCCAGCAACTTTTTCTGGGCTGGGGTAAAACCAGGCAGATCAAGATGGCGGATCAGGTAAGCGGCGTGATGAGAGGCCTGCCGGAAGTCAACGCTCAGACCAATTTCATGGATCAAACAGGTGCTGTTTAACAACTCGCGGGCGCGTGCATCGAGTTGCCATGCGCTCGAAACTTGTTGCGAAAAATTCTCTGCCAGTTGCGCTACACGTGAAGCCTGTTCGCTGTCAAGCAGGTAACGACGTTGTAAATTTCGCAGCGTGCGCTGGCGGATATCCTGTTCAATGGGCAAATGCAGCATGCCGTAGACCAGACCCTCGCGCAGTGCTCCACCAGCCAGGGTCATGGTTTCGATATTCAGGGCTTTAAAGATGGCGATCAGAATAGAAAGGCCGCTTGGAAAAACCAGCGCGCGTTCGAGCGTCAGGCCTTCGATCTCCAGCTCTTCCAGTTTTCCGCATTGAATGGCTCGCTGCCTGAGCTGTTGCAGTTTTGGAAGTGTGATTCGTTCATCCATACCCTGAGCAACCATGATCTCTTGCAGTGCCTGCACAGTACCGGAAGCACCGACACAGATTTGCCAGCCATTGGCCAGCAACTCTGGCGCGACCGGGTTGATCATATCGAGCGCCGCTTGTTCTGCCTTGTCGAAATTCTCTTTACCCAGATTACGGTCACCAAAATAGCGTTCAAGCCAGGTCACGCAACCCATCGACAGGCTAATAAGCGTCGTTGCCTGTGCACCAATACCGGTAACTAACTCTGTACTGCCACCGCCAATATCCACGACTAAACGTTTGTCCGGACCACCGGTTGTATGGGCAACGCCATGATAAATCAGGCGAGCTTCCTCTTCACCGGCAATGACTTGCACCGGACAGCCGAGGATCTCCTGCGCTTTTAGCAGGAACTCATCGGCATTGCTTGCCAGGCGCAACGTGGCGGTCGCCACTACCCGGATTTGGTCCCGAGGAATATCTTGCAAACGTTCCGAGAACAACCTCAGGCACTGCCACCCGCGTTGCATCGCTTCCTGAGAAAGTTGGTTCTGCTGATCCAGGCCAGCCGCCAGGCGCACTTTACGTTTAATTTTTGCCAGCGTCTGAATACTGCCGGCCACCTCACGGACAACCAGCATATGGAAGCTGTTCGAACCCAGATCAATCGCTGCGTAGAGTGAGGTGGAGCTCAGCATAGTATCAGCCCGTACGCTTACGGTTGCTGCGAGGTGCGCTGCTGTTACGGCGCGATGACGAGTTATTACCGTTACGGCGTGGGCCGTTACCGCTGCGGGCGCGTGCCAGACGTTTTGGCGCAGGCAAGTCATCGAGCAGGGCATCGCTGTTGTATCGGCTAACCGGAATGCTATGACCGGTGTAGGCTTCGATCGCCGTTAAGTTCAGCGCATACTCTTCACAGGCCAAACTGATGGAGTGACCGCTTAAACCCGCGCGGCCGGTACGGCCGATACGGTGAACATAGTCTTCACAGTCGTCAGGCAGGTCATAGTTGAATACGTGAGTAACCGCAGGGATGTGCAAACCACGTGCCGCCACGTCCGTTGCTACCAGAATATCCAGTGCGCCTTTGGTGAAGTCTTCCAGCACGCGCAGACGTTTTTTCTGCGGCACGTCGCCGGTCAGCAAGCCGACCCGGTGACCATCGGCAGCCAGATGGCCCCAGACATCTTCACAGCGGTGTTTAGTGTTGGCGAAAATGATGCAGCGATCTGGCCACTCTTCTTCAATCAGCGTCTGCAACAGGCGCATTTTTTCTTCGTTTGAAGGATAGAACAGCTCTTCCTGAATACGGTGGCCCGTTTTTTGCTCCGGTTCGATTTCAATCGACTCGGCATTATTCATGTTTTCAAACGCCAACTCTTTTACGCGGTAAGAGAGGGTAGCGGAGAACAGCATATTAAGGCGCTGAGTCGCTGGGGGCATGCGGCGGAACAACCAGCGGATATCTTTAATAAAGCCGAGATCAAACATGCGGTCGGCTTCGTCGAGGACGACAACCTGAATTGCACCGAGATCGATATAATTTTGTTTGGCGTAGTCAATCAGGCGGCCAGTGGTACCGATGAGAATATCAACGCCACTCTCCAGCACTTTCAGCTGTTTGTCGTAGCCGTCGCCACCATAAGCCAGGCCCAGTTTCAGCCCGGTGGATTCAGACAATGCTTCAGCATCAGAGTGAATTTGTACCGCGAGTTCGCGCGTGGGTGCCATGATTAAAGCACGCGGTTGATTAGTCTTACGACCTTCAGCGGCGGGGTTAGAAAGGAGATAATGGAAAGTAGACGCTAGAAAAGCCAGCGTCTTGCCGGTACCGGTTTGCGCCTGACCTGCAACATCACGCCCAGCGAGCGTGATTGGCAATGCCAATGCCTGAATAGGAGTGCAGTAATGAAAGCCTTTCTTTTCAAGGGCTTCAACTGCAAGCGGGTGCAGGGCGAAGTCGGAAAACTTCTGTTCGGTCAAGTGTGTTTTGCTCATAGTGTGGTAGAATATCAGCTAACTATTGCTTTACGAAAGCGTATCCGGTGAAATAAAGTCAACCTAATGTTGGTTAATGCTACATCAACAAGGTAAAGATAATCCTTTGGAGTAGAACATGAGCGATAAAATTATTCACCTGACCGATGACAGTTTCGACAAAGACGTACTGAAAGCCGATGGGCTGGTTCTGGTCGACTTCTGGGCTGAATGGTGTGGTCCATGCAAGATGATTGCTCCGATTCTCGATGAGATTGCCACTGAGTTCGAAGGCAAGTTGACCATCGCTAAGCTGAATATCGATGAAAACCCAGGTACTGCACCTAAATACGGCATTCGTGGTATTCCTACCCTGCTGTTATTTAAAGGTGGTGAAGTCGCAGCAACGAAAGTTGGCGCACTGTCAAAAGGTCAGTTGAAAGAGTTCCTGACGGCAAATCTGTAATCGGTCGGGATGACCAAACCCAGGTGTTTAGCGGGCTGACGTGTTTTTCATATTGTCCGCTAGACGCCTGTCAAGAAGCGTGCTAAGTTTACGCTTACTGCAAATAGAGCTTACCTGTAGTTTGATTCTTACGTTTTATTCTGTGTCAAAAACATCTGCCTAGACCTATAAAGTGACTTTGATAAAAATAAGTTGAACTGGCACTGTGCTTTGACAATCTAACGGTTTTGACAAAATCGGCATTAAGACACCTTCAATATCAGTCTGCCCATCAGGAATAGTCTCATGCGACTGCCTGTAGACTATATTCAGAAACTGCTAATTGAGTGTCCTACACAAACAGGCATGGATGATCCTGCCATACCCATTCACGACAGATGTTCGAGACATACCCCGAGTTTAAGAACCCACCATTATGAATCTTACCGAATTAAAGAATACGCCGGTCTCTGACCTGATTGCACTCGGCGAAAATATGGGGCTGGAAAACCAAGCCCGTATGCGCAAGCAAGACATTATATTTTCAATCCTGAAGCAACATGCGAAAAGCGGAGAAGACATCTTCGGTGATGGCGTACTGGAAATATTGCAGGATGGATTTGGTTTCCTCCGCTCTGGAGACAGTTCCTACCTCGCCGGTCCCGACGACATCTACGTTTCTCCAAGCCAAATTCGCCGCTTCAACCTTCGCACTGGCGACACCATTTCCGGTAAAATCCGCCCACCAAAAGAAGGTGAACGTTATTTTGCCCTGTTGAAAGTTAACGAAGTTAACTACGACAAACCAGAAAACGCCCGCAACAAAATCTTGTTCGAAAACTTAACCCCGTTACATGCAAACTCACGTTTACGTATGGAACGCGGTAACGGTTCTACCGAAGATTTAACCGCTCGCGTACTTGATTTGGCTTCACCGATTGGCCGCGGTCAGCGTGGTTTAATCGTGGCACCACCGAAAGCCGGTAAAACCATGCTGCTGCAGAACATCGCGACCAGCATTGCGTACAACCACCCTGATTGCGTCCTGATGGTATTGCTGATTGACGAGCGTCCGGAAGAAGTCACCGAGATGCAGCGTCTGGTAAAAGGCGAAGTTATTGCTTCGACCTTTGATGAGCCAGCATCACGCCACGTGCAGGTAGCCGAAATGGTTATCGAAAAAGCCAAACGCCTGGTTGAGCACAAAAAAGACGTCATCATTCTCCTCGACTCCATCACTCGTCTGGCTCGTGCCTATAACACCGTGGTCCCAGCGTCTGGTAAAGTGCTGACCGGTGGTGTTGACGCCAACGCCCTGCACCGTCCAAAACGTTTCTTCGGTGCGGCACGTAACGTGGAAGAGGGCGGCAGCCTGACGATTATCGCAACAGCGTTGGTGGATACCGGTTCTAAAATGGATGAAGTCATCTATGAAGAATTTAAAGGTACCGGCAACATGGAACTGCATCTCGCGCGTAAAATCGCTGAGAAACGCGTCTTCCCTGCTATTGATTACAATCGTTCAGGGACGCGTAAAGAAGAGTTGCTTACCACGTCTGAAGAGCTGCAGAAAATGTGGATCCTGCGTAAAATCATCCATCCAATGGGTGAGATTGATGCGATGGAATTCCTCATCAACAAACTCGCAATGACGAAAACCAACGATGATTTCTTCGACATGATGAAACGCTCGTAATTGGTGCAAAAGTCAGCTAACGCCACGCTAAGTCGTGGCGTTTTTTGCTTTTGGCGGCTAGGATAAGGCAGTTTTTAAAATAGCTGGAATTAAGATAAGCGCTGATAGTTTTTCAGTGTCACTTTCTCTACCTTGTTCAGGCAACAGGGAAGAGGCATCAGTAAAGGTATTGCTTTAGACAAAACCGTAACTGTCCCCATAGGATATGACTGTAAGGCTGTGAGGTTTTATGACGTTGACCAGGCTAAGCTGCCTTATCTTTTTGCAGAGATCTGTTGACTGTGAACATGCTCACTATGAGTACTGAACTCCTCGTTATTTTTTTGTTTTCTTTTGTTTTTTTGTTTTTGGCCCGAAAACTTGCCCCTAAAGTTGGATTAGTTGATAAACCCAATGATCGAAAGCGCCATCAGGGATTGATTCCCTTGGTTGGGGGGATTTCGATCTTTGCAGGCATTTGTTTTACCTTCCTCATAACTGATTATCAGATAGCTCACAGCAAGCTCTATCTGAGTTGCGCGGGGTTACTGGTTCTAGTCGGTGCCTTAGACGATCGCTATGACATCAGTGTAAAAATCCGTGCGTTTGTTCAGGCACTGGTGGCGATTGCTATGATGGTTTACGCCGGTTTGATCCTGAAAAATCTGGGACATATTATCGGCCCCTGGGAGATGATCCTGGGTCCCTTTGGCTATCCGGTTACGCTGTTTGCCGTTTGGGCGGCGATCAACGCCTTTAATATGGTTGATGGGATCGACGGTCTGCTGGGGGGGTTATCCAGTGTCACTTTTGGTGCAATGGGGATCGTGATGTACATGAGCGGTCACATGGAGCTTGCGCTCTGGTGCTTTGCCATGATTGCCGCCACCCTCCCGTATGTTCTGCTCAACCTCGGGTTTTTTGGACCTCGTTATAAAGTCTTTATGGGGGATGCAGGCAGCACGCTGATTGGTTTTACTGTTATCTGGATCTTGCTGCAGAGTACCCAGGGCGTGACGCATCCTATGACGCCAGTCACTGCTCTTTGGTTGATCGCCATTCCCCTGATGGACATGATTGCTATCATGTATCGTCGTCTGCGCAAAGGCATGAGTCCTTTCTCTCCAGATCGCCAACACATACATCACCTGATTATGCGGGCCGGATTTAGCTCACGGCAGGCCTTCGTTTTAATCACCCTGGCCGCTGCGCTATTAGCTGCTGTTGGTGTGATCGGAGAGCACCTTGGGTTTGTGCCTGAATGGTTGATGTTGTTGCTGTTCTTGCTGGCCTTCCTGTTTTACGGTTACTGCATTAAACGCGCTTGGCGCGTGGCGCGTTTGTTGAAGCGTTTTAAACGACGTTTGCGTCGCGCTCGATAACCCCATTAATTATCCATTATTTAGAGGTTTACTGGTTGTGATGACATCAGAGACAAATGCCAAGCAAGGTGAGACCAGTATGGATAATGAGCTGGATATCCGCGGTTTGTGCTGCACGCTATGGAAGGGGAAGTTTTGGATTGTCGGTATGGCACTGCTGTTTGCCGTTATTGCGCTGGGTTCTTCCTATTTGATGAAGCAGGAGTGGAGTTCGACGGCGATCACTGACCGTCCAACGGTAAATAATCTGGCCTCCTATTTTTCTCAGGCCCAGTTTCTAAGCAATCTGGATGTACGTAATGCCCAGGTCCCGCAGGGCGTGCAGCCGTCGATCTCTGAAGATGCCTATAACGAATTTATTATGCAGCTAGGGGCCTATGACACTCGACGTGATTTCTGGTTAAACAGCCCTTATTACCAGCAGCGTAAAGAGGGCGATGCGCGAAGCGATGCCGTCTTACTTGATGACCTGATTAATGACATTCAGTTTACTGCGCGTGATGGTCTTAAAGTGCCGAATGACAGCGTGAAACTGACGGCAGAGAGCTCCGCCGATGCCAATAAATTGTTGCGGGAATATGTTAATTTCGCCAGCAAACGCGCAGCACAGCATTTATATGATGAACTACAAGGGGCATGGGCGGCGCGAACGCAGTCGATGAAAGCCCAGGTTAAGCGTCAGGAAGCCGTGGCTCAATCTATCTTCCAGCGTGAAATGAATAATACCCAGCAGGCGCTGAAAATCGCCCAACAGCAGAATATCAATAAGAGTTTAACCGAGACGCCGGCTGAACAGCTGCCCTCTTCAGATATGTTCCTGCTTGGAGCTCCGATGCTGCAGGCTCGCCTGGAGTTATTACAAGCTTCGGGTCCGAATTATGACCTCGACTACGATCAGAATCGCGCCATGCTGGCGACGCTGAACGTGGGGCCAACACTTACCGCACATTTCCAGACATACCGTTATCTGCGCACACCGGAAGAACCGGTTAAACGTGACAGTCCGCGTCGTGCCTTCCTGATGATTATGTGGGGTGTGGTGGGTGGACTGATCGGCGCTGGCGTTGCGCTGGCACGTCGCCGGAGTGCGATAACCCGATAACCGAATAGAGAGAGGCGAGAGACTTCGCCTGGCTAGCAGGACCTGTCTGCGCCTAACTGAACAAGAGAGACTCACTGTGAAAGTGTTGACGATATTCGGCACCCGTCCGGAAGCCATCAAAATGGCACCACTGGTGCACGCTTTGGCTCAGGATGACGCCTTTGAGTCAAAAGTTTGTGTCACGGCCCAGCATCGTGAAATGTTAGATCAAGTATTGCATCTGTTTGGCATTGAGCCGGAGTACGACCTCAATATTATGCAACCGGGTCAGGATCTGACGGAGATAACCAGCCGCATCCTGAAAGGATTGAAACCTGTTCTGCAGGCGTTTAAACCGGACGTTGTACTGGTTCATGGTGATACCACCACCACATTGTCGGCAAGTCTGGCCGCCTTTTATCAGCAAATTCCCGTAGGCCATGTTGAAGCAGGTTTACGCACGGGTGATCTCTCTTCCCCATGGCCGGAAGAAGGAAACCGTCGTCTGACTGCCCATTTGGCGAAATGGCATTTTGCACCGACCGATACCTCGCGTGACAATCTGCTGCGCGAAGCGATCCCTGCCGAAAATATTTTCGTTACCGGGAATACTGTTATCGATGCTTTGCTATGGGTCCGTGATCGCGTCAAAGGGGATCTCGGTTTGGCGGAACGATTGGCAGCCCGTTATCCCTTTATCGACGCCAGCAAGAAAATGATTTTGGTAACCGGCCACCGCCGCGAGAGCTTTGGTGGCGGTTTTGACCGTATCTGCAGTGCGTTGGCGGAGATCGCCCTGCGCCATCCGGAGGTGAAAATTGTTTATCCGGTGCATCTCAACCCGAACGTCAGCGAGCCGGTAAACCGTATTTTGCGCGGCATCGGCAACATTATATTAATAGACCCGCAGGACTATTTACCCTTTGTCTACCTGATGGATAAAGCTTATTTGATCCTCACGGACTCCGGCGGCATCCAGGAAGAGGCGCCCTCACTGGGTAAGCCTGTGCTGGTGATGCGTGAAGCCACTGAACGCCCGGAGGCAGTCAGTGCCGGAACCGTCCGGCTGGTCGGCACCGATACCGCGAAAATCGTGGAAGAGGTGACCCGCCTGCTGAACGACGAAAATGAATATCATCATATGAGCCGGGCGCATAACCCGTATGGCGACGGACAAGCCTGTCGTCGTATTCTTGACGCATTAAAGAATTATCGAGTATCACAATGAGCTTCCAAACTATCTCTGTCATTGGACTGGGTTACATCGGTCTGCCGACTGCAGCAGCCTTTGCTTCGCGGCAGAAAAAAGTCGTGGGTGTGGACATCAATCAGCACGCCGTCGAAACCATTAACCGCGGAGCTATCCATATTGTTGAACCCGATCTCGACGCGCTGGTTAAAACCGCCGTTGATAGCGGTTTTCTACAGGCATTCACTCGCCCACAGCCAGCTGATGCTTTTCTGATTGCAGTGCCAACGCCGTTTATGGGCGATCACCAGCCGGATTTGAAATACGTTGAATCTGCCGCACGATCTATCGCGCCGGTGTTGAAAAAGGGCGATCTGGTGATCCTCGAATCCACGTCACCGGTCGGTACGACTGAACTGATGGCCGGATGGCTGGCGGAATGCCGTCCGGACCTGCACTTTCCTCAGCAGGAGAGTGACCGTGCGGACGTGAATATTGCCTACTGTCCTGAGCGTGTTTTGCCAGGGCAGGTGATGGTCGAACTGATTAAAAATGATCGGGTGATCGGTGGGATGACGGCGGTGTGCTCGCAGCGTGCCTGCGATTTATACAATATTTTCCTGCAAGGCGAATGCGTGGTGACAAACTCTCGCACCGCTGAGATGTGTAAGCTCACCGAGAACAGCTTTCGTGATGTAAATATCGCCTTTGCCAACGAACTGTCGCTGATTTGTGAGGCACAGGGCATTAACGTTTGGGAACTTATTGCCCCTGTCTCTTATACACATCTGACGCTGCCGA
>CAMLBO010000101.1 GCA_946478305.1 uncultured Enterobacterales bacterium | reverse complement strand
CGGCAGCGTCAGATGTGTATAAGAGACAGGACCTTGACCTTGACCTTGACCTTGACCTTAAGGCCAGTTTGGGTGGCAACCCACGGTTTTGAAGTTGAATTTAGAAACCGCTTACTCAATAAACACCGGTCTTTTCTCCCGTAAGGATTTCAGCCCCTCCCTCACCAGCACCAGCGCCATTTTCCCGTCATGCCCTGTGACTTGTGTTTCGGTGTCATGACGAATCGCATCGATGAAGGCTTCAGCCTCACGCACATAGGCTTCCTGATATAATTTCGTCCAGGAAGGCATGGATTGCGCCTGAATGGTTTTGTCCCGCGTGACCACTTCAACATTATTGCTGTTCTGTCGGCCCACTTTCACAATGCCGTGGGTGCCGAGAATTTCGGCGCGGGCATCGTAGCCGTACTGAACGTACTGAGCGCCATCGATCATGCCAATAATACCGTTGGTAAATTGCATCATGACCGCACAGGTATCGTAATAATCAGGGTATTGCGCCGCCTTTTCCGGGGAGCGAAAATTATGACCGATAACGTGGATCATACTGACCTCGGCGTTGGCGTACCATCTCAGCGTATCGAGGTCGTGGCTGTTTACTTCCGCCACTGGCCCCCCGCTTTTTGAGATATCAAACATCCACTCTTTTGGCTCGCTGGGACCGTGGGTTAATGATTTCAGTAAAGTGACTTCGCCGACGGTTTTATTTTCAATCACCTCTTTGCCAAGTTTGAAATTTTCATCAAAACGGCGCATGAAACCGAGCTGTAATTTGACGTTATGTTTCCGACAGGCCTCTATCATGTCGTTACACTCTTCTTCCGTACCTGCCATCGGTTTTTCACAGAATACGTGCTTTCCGGCTTTCGCGGCAGCAACCACAATATCCCGGTGTAAATGTGTCGGCGTCACCACCACAATGGCATCAATATTGTCGTTCTTTAAGGCTTCGCGGTAATCCGAATATTGATATTCAACCTGAAGTTCTTTTTGCGCTTCAGCCAGGTTTTCAGCAAAAGGGTCGCATAGCGCAATTAATTTAGCGTGATGCACATTGCCGTTATAATTTCTGGCATGGATCATCCCTGCGCGGCCACACCCAATAAGACAAACATTAATGATTTTATTCATTTCCAGCCTCAGCCAAAACGTTAAATAGGGTAATTTAATTGATGTTGTTAACTGGCCTGTCCGTGGGCAGGCCAGTTAATTTCTATTTTGACGAACGAAGTTCATTAACGATTTTTATTCCGGCTGAACTGCCCAGACGTGTCGCACCGGCTTCGATCATCGCAAGGGCATCTTCCAGCGTGCGAATACCGCCTGATGCTTTAACCTGCACGTGTTCCCCGGCATGTTCTTTCATTAATTTAACATGTTCGACGGTGGCCCCGCCGGTACCAAATCCGGTTGAGGTTTTCACAAAACCCGGTTTCACTTCAGAGGCAATTTTTGCGACGTGAATAATTTCATCGTTGGTTAAATAGCAGGTTTCGAAAATAACTTTGGACACAATCCCGGCTTTGTTGGCGACCGCGACCAATGCCGTCATTTCATCTTTGATATACGCATAGTCATGCTCTTTGACTTTCCCGACGTTGAGCAAGTAGTCGAATTCCTGAGCGCCATTATTGACGGCATCCTGTGCTTCAAACACTTTGGCCGCGATGGTCATTTGCCCCAGAGGGAAACCAATCGCCGCGCCCGTCAGCACGGAAGAACCTTTCAGCATGTTGTGGCAGGTGGCAACCGGCCAAGAGTTGATGGCGACAGAAGCAAAACCGTACTCTCTCGCCTCGTCACACAACTTTTGAAAATCGTCTTTTGTGGCATACGCATGAAGATTGGTGTGGTCAAAAAATGAGGCCAGTTTTTCAGCAGAAAATTTCATTTCACATTCCTTATTTCGGTAAATTATTTAACGGTTATCTTTTAGGTAACGGAGTTATTTAATGTTTTTATTACAACAAATGTTTAAATCAGCCAGCCTCCTCCACTAACGAGGACAAATACTGGCCCAGCGCCTCGCTGGCTTCTTTTTCCTGTTCACCATCACATAGCAACGTGATTTTTGAATCGTATACAATGCCGAGTTTCATCAATGCCAGCATACTTCTGCCATCGGCCTCTTTTTCATCGTTAACCAGCCTGACGACACAGTGATATTTCTTTGCCATTTTTGAAAACATGGCGCAGGGACGGCTGTGAAATCCCATCGGGTTAATAAAAGTAATGTCTGTAGCAATCATAAAAAGTGATCCCTGAAGTTTTAAATTAAACCGCCAGTGCGGATTTATTAAATTTAGCCCGGCGGTATAAGCCGTAGATAATACCGCCCGTCAACCCTCCGCTGAGAATTGAAACCACCCACAGAACGCCGTGTGTGACTAAGGGTAAAATAATCAATCCGCCGTGCGGCGCAGGAACGGCAACCTGGAAGACAAAGGTGAGCGTTGCACCAATTGAAGCACTCAACATCAATATAGGAATAACCCGTAGCGGGTCTTTCGCCGCAAAGGGGATCGCCCCTTCGGCGATAAACGTCGCACTGAGAATAAAGTTAACCAGCCCGGCCGCCTGTTCTTCTTTTTCGAAATACTTTCTAAACAGGACAGTCGCAATGGCAATCACCAGCGGAGGAACCATACTTGCCGTCATCACACCGGCCATAAATAAGGCATTCCCCTGTTCAGCCAGCAGCATGGTGCCGGTGACATACGCGGCTTTATTGACCGGCCCGCCGAGGTCAAACGCACTCATGCAACCTATCACCACGCCCAGAATTAAAGGATTCGCATGTTCCAGCCCGGCCAGCCAAACCATCATGCCTTTATTTAAGGCGGCAATCGTGGAACCGGCTGAAAGCATGAAGACGCCGACTACCAGCACCCCGATTAACGGCATCAGGAATATCGATTTAAAGCCTTCCAGAGAACGCGGGAATGAGCGCGTCAGGTGCAACATCCACTTCATGAAATAACCGGCGAAGAACCCTGCGATGATCCCCCCAAGGAAACCGGCACCGATATCGGTGGCAAGCAACCCGCCGACAAATCCGGCGACGAAGCCCGGCCGGTTTGAAATGGAGTAAGCAATAAAAGCGGTAAAAACCGGCACCATTAATGAAAATGACAACTTGCCGAGTTTAAACAGACTGGCAGCAATCGGGTTATATTGCGCATTGGTCGGGTCGAACGAATAAATGCCCCAGAAAAATGAAACTGCAATTAACACGCCGCCTGCGACCACGAACGGCAGCATGTTTGACACGCCGTTCATCAGGGAGATATACAGTGACCGCCCAAAACTTTCGCGTTCTGCTTTTTCAGCTCCGGTTTTTTGCGCCTCCGGCGTTTCACTTTGTGCGTGAGTGTAGATTTCTTCGTTGCCCGCCATCGCTCTGGCCACCAGCTCATTAGCCTTTTTGACACCATGTCCGACCGATGCGCGAATCAGCGGTTTACCATGGAATCGCGCCATTTCTACCGCTTTGTCGGAGGCCAGGATCACCATATCGGCCTGAGCAATCTCTTCTTCTGTCAACGCGTTCTCGATGCCTACCGCGCCATCCGTTTCAACCCGAATTCTGGCACCCGCTTTTTCAGCGGCCTTTTTTAATGCAGCTTCCGCCATAAATGTATGGGCAATACCCGTTGGACACCCGGTTACTGCGACAAAAAACTTTTCTTTGGTCGACATGACTCTGGCTCCTTGAATGGTTACTTCACCGGTCTGGCATTGATGGCTGACACATCATGTGTCGCGTCAATTTTGTCGTTTCTCAGCCAGCATTTGCTGCCACTTTATTTCATATACTATCGTTTGTTATCGATATTGATTGAGTGTTCTGTTTTATCAAACGACCCGCAACCGCATAAATTCGCGCCAAAACGGGATGTAATGGTCGTCACTCAACATAACTTGAAATAATATCAATCACCTGAAGTTCATTTTCCGCCACCGCAATACGGTCTCTAAAGTCATCCTCCATGATGGCGCTCGCGAGTTTCATCAGTATTCTGATGTGCTCATCGCCCGCGCTTTCTTCCGGTACAGCAATCATGAAAATGTTCTGAGCCCAATCGTCTTCATCTGCATCCCATAAAACCGGTTTTGCCAGCCGCGCAAAGGCGACGACAGGCACGGCAACCGCCTCGCTCTTGCCGTGAGGGATGGCATAGTCGTACCCCACCGCCGTTGAGAACTCCGCCTCTCTTTTATTGATTGCATACATGAAGTTATCAAAACCGCCAGGTTTCAGGCTGTGGGTGGCCTCTATCTTTCTTCCCATCTGCTGCAAAGCCTGTTCTTTATCCTCAACGTCCAGATGCAACATCACGGTCTCTGTAGAAAAAATTCGCATAATCCCTCCATTGCCTTATTGATAATTATCATTTGTTATCGATTTAACATCAAACAACACCAAAACGATAGTAAACAATTGACATCGGTAATTTCATGACTAAACTCACAAGAATTCACATTGAGCCGACGAATTATTCAAATTGAGTTGACCAATGACCACGTTCCGCAATGAAACCAATGAGAGGGTGTTATGAAAGCAATTCAGTTATTTGCCAAAGGTGAACTGCGTTTAACAGAGCTGCCTAAACCAGAAATCGCGCCAGATGAAGTGCTGCTGGCCTGTAAAGTCGGGGCAATTTGCGGTACCGATTTGCGGATGTTCGCCAACGGCCATCGCCAGTCACCGCAGGCGTTAACGCTGGGACATGAATTATCAGGGGTTATCGAAGCCGTCGGGGCGAATGTCAGCCATGAGTGGCGGGTCGGTATGCGCGTGGCGGTTGCCCCTAACTATGGTTGCGGAATTTGTGACAGTTGCATCAGCGGCAATACACAAACCTGTAAAGACTTCCAGGCGTTAGGTATTCAGAAAAATGGGGCATTTGCCAACTATGTGGTGATTCCTGCCCGCGCCGTGCAGCAGGGAAATATCGTTGTGCTTCCTGACCATGTTTCTTTCGAAGAAGGCGCACTTATCGAGCCCTTCTCCTGCGTCTATAATGCCTTCGAGCGTTGTCATACCCGCGTAGGCGATACGGTGCTGGTGATCGGCGCAGGACCCATTGGTCTGATGCACGCCCTGTTGCACAAAGCTGCCGGTGCCGGAAAAGTGCTGATAAGCGACATCAACCCGGAACGACTGGCGCTGGCCTGTAATTTCGATCCTGATTTTGTGCCGGTAAGCGGGACAGATACCCTGACGGACGTCATGCGTATCACCCATAATCGGGGGTGTGATGTGGTGATCACTGCGGCCTCCATTGCAGAGATCCAGTCGCTGGCGTTTGAACTGACGGCGCTCAATGGCCGCGTGTTGTTCTTCGGCGGTTTACCGCATGGGAAAGAGATGGTCAGCCTGAACACCAACATTATCCATTACCGCCAGATTACGGTGACGGGAATGAGCGGGCAGAATTTACGTCAGTATCGTGAAAGCCTGAGAATGATTTCCAATGGACTGATTAATCTGAAAGAAATCTTGACTCATAAGTACTCTCTTGAACAATATGACGAGGCTTTTAGCGCTGCCCGTTCAGGGCAGGCGTTGAAAGTGGCCTTCGTTTTATAACAAGCCCAACACTGAGACAAATAATGAACGATCATTCGGAAGATAAAGTTTTTTCGCTGGAACGTCAGCAGGCGATTCTGGCTATTGTTGAGGAGAATAAAAAAGCGACTGTCGCTGAGTTGTGTCAGTTGTTTAAGGTTTCCACCTCAACGATCCGCAATGATCTTCGTGAAATGGAAAAGCAGATGCTGGTGACGCGAACGCACGGCGGCGTGCTGATTCGCAGTAAAACCGGTCTGGAAATGATGTCTACAGAGAAAGAAGTCTGCAATCATGATGCGAAAGTCAGGGTTGCAGAGCTTGCTCTAGAACAAATTGAAGACGGCGATACGCTGTTACTCGATACCGGCACCACCACGCTTGAGCTGGCTAAAATGCTGGGCGAGCGCCAGCAACTGACGGTGATCACCAATGATTTGAAGATTGCCCTGACGCTGGAAGATTCACCGGGCGTGGTCAATTTGTTCTTTATCGGCGGCGCGGTGCGTAAACAGCTACACTGCGTTATTCCGTTTAGCAATGACAACAGTTTGTCCGATTTGATCATCGATAAAGCCATAATGGGCACTAACGGTTTTACGTTGAAAAACGGCGCAACCACGCCGGATGTGCGCCAGGCGGCGTTTAAAAAGAAAATGATTGCCTGCTCCACCAGCGTTATTTTGCTGGCGGATTCAACGAAAATTGGCCGGGATTCTTTCGCTAAATTCGCCGATATTTCCGATATTCATATTTTTATCACCGACAGCATCAAAGAAGACGTCCGCGCAGGGCTGGAAGCACAGGGAATGTTGGTCCGCGATGGCTCGGACTCGAATAAAATCCGCAGGTAAAACAGCGCGGCCTCCCCTTTACAGAGGAGGCCGGAGGGTTAAAAAGCCGTATCCTTAAGGATAAATCCCGTTAAAGCTGGTCTTCTTCCTCGGCCCCGACATGATCCCCTCCAGCGCTTCAACGCATTTAAGATAGTGCGGGGTTTTCTTATGGGCTGCGACGGCGGCGTCATCGACATAGGCTTCATAGATATAGAATCGGGTCGGCTCCTGCTGGTCCTGTAAGACGTCAAAACGCAAGTTCCCCGGCTCTTTGATTGCCCCCAAATGATTATCGCGAAACACCATCAGGAACTCGTCCACCTTGTCGGCTTTGACGTTAATTTCAACCAGTGTCACTTCCATGGCTCACCCCTTTTCGTTAAGAAACAGTTCATAGGCATGGTCAACGCTGGCATTGTCATGCACCACAGCGTGAACCGCTTTGAGCATGGCAACCGGGGATTCCGACTGGAAGATGTTGCGCCCCATATCTACGCCGGAAGCCCCCTGATCGATGGCCTGGAAGCACATTGCCAGCGCGTCGCGTTCCGGTAATTTCTTGCCACCGGCGATCACAATCGGTACCGGACACCCGGCCGCCACGCGCTCAAAGCCGCTGTCGACATAATAGGTTTTGATGATTTGCGCACCCATTTCGGCCGCGATACGCGTCGCAAGTGAGAAGTAACGCTGGTCGCGTACCATGTCTTTGCCAACGCCGGTCACCGCCATCGTTGGCATACCGTAGCGCGTGCCCTGATCCACCAGCTGAATAATATTTTTGATCGACTGATGCTCATGTTCGCTGCCGATGTAGACCTGCGCGGCCATCGCACACACATTCAGGCGCAACGCGTCTTCAATCGCCACCGCCACCGTCTCATTCGACAGTTCAGCCAGAATTGAGTTGCCGCCGGAAGCGCGCAGCACCACCGGTTTGTTGACGGCCGGTGGCACCACGCTGCGCAGAATGCCGCGCGTGCACATCAGCACGTCGGTGTGGGCAAACAGCGGCGCGATATTGATGTCGATGCGCTCAAGACCGGTGGTCGGCCCCTGAAAATAGCCGTGGTCGAAGGCCAGCATCACCGTGCGCCCGGAGGCCGGGTTAAAAATGCGCGCCAGCCGCGATTGCATTCCCCAGTCAAGCGCTCCGCTGCCTTTGAGGAAAAACGCGCTGTGGGTTTGTGGCGTGCCGATGCCAAAATCCTTACCGTCTTTAATGTCGTCTAAATCAGCCATCTCTTCTCTCCTTGCATAGACATTGAGGTTAAAAATCGTATTTGCCGATGTTGTCTTTGGTGAACACCACGCGTTCCGGCAGCAGCACAATGCCGTTACCTTTGGCTTCATACTGATAGCCCTGCACGCTGTTTGGGGATACTTCCACCTGTCCGATTTTCGGGATGTCGAGTTTGTCGCCGACGTTCATTTCGCCTTTTTTCAGCAGCTGATTGGCGACATACACCGAGATTTTGCCCTGCGCCACCACGTCCCACAGACCAAACTGTTTCACCGTGCCGCGCTCAACGTACGGCCGCATCACGTTGGGCGTACTGAAGCCGACAATGGCGACATTTTTACGCCCGAGGTTTTCTGCCGCCTGCGCCGCCGCCGGTAAGGCGTTGGCATCCGGCGCGATGATGGCGTCGAGATCGCCCCAGGACTTCATGATCCCTTCGGCGGTTTGCAGCGATTTCGTGGCGTCGTTATAGCCGTATTGCGTGGTGACAATCTCCCAGCCCGGATGTTCTTTGGCGATTTTGGCTTTGGCCTCCTTCACCCACTGGTTCTGGTCAGTCACCGTCGGGCTGGAGTAGAAAAACGCCACTTTGGCTTTCTCTTTGGTCACCTGACTGGCGGCCATATCCACCAGCATCGAGCCGAGCTGCTGCGGCGTGCCCTGATCGATATAAATTGAGCGGCACTCTGGCTTGGTGTCCGAGTCCCAGGTCAGCACTTTTACGCCACGCTGCATCGCCCGTTTCAACGCCGGGCAAAGCCCGTCCGGCGACACGGCGGCCACCACAATCGCGCCATACCCCTGGTTGACGAAGTTGTTGATCATCTGCACCTGGCCGGACACGCTCGGCTCCGTCGGGCCGTCGTAGGTGACCTCCACGCCCAGCTCTTTCCCTGCCGCCGTTGCGCCGCTACCGCCGCTGGTGAAGTAGCCGACGCCGACCAGTTTTGGAATAAAAGCAATACGGTCGGCCGCCTGTGCGCCTGCACAAATCAGAGCCAGAGCGCTGACAGCGACAAGTTTTTTCCACGGTGTTGTTTTCATCAATTCACTCCAGTTCATTTTGACGACAGAGAAGGAGAAGACGCAGACCAGCGCGCACGGTAACGCTGGAAAATACTGCGGATAAGGCCCCGGTTCAGGCTGGCAGAGCGGCCAATCACCACCAGGATCAGCAGCGCGCCGGAGAGCGCGTTCGATACCTGGCTGGAAATGCCGACCATCTGCAGCCCTTGTTGTAAGTAACCAATCAGTAACGTCGCCAGCGCCGTGCCCAGCACCGAGCCTGCGCCGCCGTAGATGTTCGCGCCGCCCAGTACCACGGCAGTGATGGCAGGCATCAACAATGCCGCCCCAAGATCAGAACGCGCCGAGCCAAAATAAGAGGTCATCAGAATCGCGGCAACCGCCGACGCCAGCCCGACCATGCCGTATAACGCAAACAGCGTACGGCTGACCGGCAGTGCGCCATAGCGCGCTACGCGGGCGTTCTGCCCGATGAGAAACACGTTGCGCCCTGTGCGGGTGCGGTGCATCAGCAGCCAGAAAAACAGCACGGCGCAGAGGAAAATCAGCAGCGGCACGGGCAGCCCCAACACCACCCGGTTCGCAAAGTCGGTAAAGGCCGTCGGGAAGTCGCCGATGCCTTCAAAACCGGTGGCCCCCGCCAACCCGGAGAGCAGCAACGCACTGCCGCCAAACAGATAGAGGGTACCGAGGGTGATCACCAGTGGATTGACGCCGGTGTAGAGGATCAGCGCCGCATTGAGCAGACCGCAGCCTGCGCCGAGGGCCAGCGTCAGGCCAATCGCCAGCGGTAACGGCACGCCCGCCTGGCATAACACCCCGAGCGCAATGGCGCACAGGCCGATGGTCGAGCCAAAGGAGATATCAATGCCGCCGCTGACAATCACCATCGTCAGCGGCAGCGCCACAATACCGATGGTGATGAAGTCGCTGGTGCTGAACAGCAAGGTATTGGCATCCAGCATGCGCGGATTGGCAATACCAAACAGCAGGATTTCCATCACCAGCAGGCCAAACAGCGCCAGCTCCCAGCCATAGCGTTTCACTCCATTTATCAACCCGACATTCATCACAACACCCCACTTTTATTGGCATTCATGCGCCGCGTTGTACGTGCCTCAGACGAAGTCGGCCTGGCGCTTTCCGGCGTCTTTTTAGGCTGAAAACGCGCATATTTCTGCCGACGTAAATTGCGGTCGAGCGCCTGACGCAGACGGCCGTCAAACACCAGCACCGCCAGCAGCACCAGGCCGGCGATAAAGTCATTCCACCAGGCAGGAAGCCGCAGCAGTACCAGCACACTGTCGATTTGGGTCAGGAAGTAGGCGCCCAATACCGCCCCCAGAATGGAACCGGTGCCGCCGAGCAGGCTAATCCCGCCCAGCACACAGGCGGCGATGGCTTTCATCTCAAGCCCGCTACCGGTCTGGTTCGGTACAAAGCCGATTTGTGAGGCAAAAACGATACCGGCCAGCGCCGCCATCGCGCCGTTGATAGCAAACGCCAGAATACGGATACGGTTGACCGGGACCCCGAGCTGACGCGCGCCCTGCAAATTGTCGCCAACCGCATAAAAACTGCGGCCAAAGGCGGTGCGCGACAGCAGCCAGAACATCGCCAGCAGCAACAGGATAACCAGCCCGCCGAGCGGTGAGATGCCAAGCGCGACGGGAGCAGAGAGAGATTTCAAGCCAGCAGGCAGACCTTCGATCCACTTACCGCCGGTCAGCAGCAGCATCAGCCCACGGTATAACCCCAGCGTGCCCAGCGTGGCGACAATCGCCGGAATCCGCAGCCAGGCCACCAGCACACCGTTAAATAAGCCTGCCAGAATGCCGACGCCGAGCGTTGCCAGACAGGCCAACGGTAAGCCCACGCCACCGTTTAACAACACGCCGAGCGACACCGCGCACAGGCCGGTAATGGAGCCGACCGACACGTCGATATTGCGGGTCAGCATCACCAGAGTGGCCCCCATCGCCAGCAGCATCAGGATCTGCGCGCTGCCAAAGATCATGCCCAACGTCTGGAAGCTGAACGACTGGCTGTCCATCGCGCCGAGCAGGCCAAACAGTGCGACAATCGCCAGCAGCGTGGTCAGTTCACGGTTACTCTGAATCAGTTTCAGCATGCAGACTCTCCGGCGGGCGTAGGTTGATGGGTGTTACCGAAGGCGATATGCATGATGCCGTTAACGTTGATCTCCTCACCGCGCAGTTCGCCGCTCATCTCTCCCTGATGCATAACGAACACGCGGTCAGCCAGACCGACAATTTCGTCAAGGTCTGACGAAATCAGCAGCACCGCCACGTTCTGCGTCACCACGCTTCGCAACAGCTGATAAATATCGGCACGAGCTGCAACGTCAACGCCGCGCGTTGGTTCATCGACAATCAACAATGCCGGTGAGGCTTCCAGACATTTAGCGATCAACAATTTTTGTTGGTTTCCCCCGGAGAGCGTGCGGGCATGCTGCTCACCGTGGGAATATTTGATACCGAGTGCCCGGTGATAACGTTCAAGAATGGCGGCTTCGCGTTTCGGATGCAGCCACCAGCCGCTGCGGTTAAAGGTCAGCGAGGTGGTATTCCATGAGAGTGGCGCATCGAGATATAACCCGGATGCCTGGCGATCCTCTGGCAGATAGACCAACCCGCGTGCGAGGCGCCTGAGCGTACTCAGCCCGGTAATATCGTGCCCCGCCAGCCAGACGTTGCCGTCACGCGCGGCACGCAGGCCATAAAGGGTTTCAGCCAGTTCGGTACGTCCGGCCCCGACAACGCCCGCCAGCCCGATAATTTCCCCGGCATTAACGCTAAATGAAATACCGATAAAACCTTCCCCGGTCAGGTTTTCTACCGTTAATACCGGTTCCGACACAGCCCCATTACGCCGCGTACCGGGCAGATCCAACCACAGTTTTTGTTCAGCGGGCATGGCCGTTTCCGCGGCCTGCGGCGTGATGGCACGGATAAGCCTGTCGTTATCGAGTTCGCTGAGTGCGCCACTGAGGGCTATTTTTCCGTCGCGCATAACGCTGACCCGGTCGGCAATCTGACGAATTTCCGGCAGCTTGTGCGAGATAAACACCACGCCGACTCCCTGCTCACTCAGTTTTCTGACCTGTGTAAACAGACGGGCAGATTCGACCGGCGTCAGCGAGGCGGTAGGTTCATCGAGGATCAGTAATCCGGCACCGCGCATCAGACCCCGCAGGATCTCCACCAGTTGCTGATCGGCCACTTCCAGCGTGCCCGCCAGCGCATTCAGCGGCAGCGTACAGCCGAGCTGCTCAAGCCGCTGTTGCAGTTTTTCATTGCTGGCCTGATGGGCTGGCAGGCGAAACAGAATGTTCTCTTTTACCGTCAGGCTCGGAAACAGCATCGGCTCCTGCGGTACCAGGTAGATACCCGCCTGATGCGCTTTGGCAGGCGTCATAGCCGTTTGCTGCTGCCCATAGAGTGATACCGTGCCGCTGTCAGCCGTTTCCACGCCGGCGATGATTTTCATCAGCGTAGACTTCCCTGCCCCGTTACCGCCCAGCAGCGCGTGGATTTCACCTGCCTGCAGGGTGAAGTCGATATTCTTCAGCACCGCGACGCCGGAAAAAGCTTTGCTGACACCGGTGACCTGCAATAACGCTGCGACGGGAGAAGGGGGCATAAAGGGGCCTCGGTCTGAAAACACACTTAATGAACAAATGTATTTAATGTTTAATATTGTTCAAAAGCCTAGTCTGGAGAAAAGGATAAAACTTGACCATCGATCACAGTTTGTTCAATCCATATACTCTGCGATATGATTCAAGGGGCAATCATTCAGAATTTGCCATACACATCACAGTTAACAACATTTCGTTAACGAACAATTGATCTACATTTTGATAAGTGTTCACTATGAATGACAAAACAACGCTGTCCGACCTGACGACTTCACTGGAATACGGCATGGGCGAAGAAGAGCTGCTGGCACGCACCGCATGGTTCTATTACCACGACGGTCTGACCCAAAATGAGATTGGTGACCGGCTGGGCCTGACACGGCTCAAAGTCTCGCGGCTGCTGGAAAAAGGCCGTCAGTCCGGGGTGATCCGCGTGCACATCAATTCCCGTTTCGAGGGCTGCCTGGCGCTGGAAAACACCCTGCTTAAGCGTTTTGATTTGCAGCACATCCGCGTGCTGCCGCGCCTGTCCGAAGGAGTGCTCAGCGCCCGGTTGGGCGTCGGGGCAGCGCACATGCTGATGACGCTGCTCAAACCCGACCAACTGCTGGCGGTCGGGTTTGGCGAAACGGCGATGAGCACCCTGCAACATCTGAGCGGGTTTATCAGCTCGCAGCAGATCCGTATGGTGACACTGTCCGGTGGGGTCGGCCCTTATATGACCGGCATCGGCCAGCTCGACGCGGCCTGCGGCGTCAGCATTATTCCCGCTCCGCTGCGAGCATCATCGGCCAGCGTCGCGGCTATATTCCGCCAGGAGCGCAATGTGCATGACGTGATGCTGGCGGCTTGCGCGGCGGATATCGCCATCGTTGGCATCGGCTCACTCAATCAAAAACACGACGCGACCATTTTGCGCTCGGGTTACATCAGCGAAGGCGAACAGCTGATTTTTGGCCGCAAAGGTGCGGTCGGCGACATTCTCGGCTACTTCATGCAGCGCAACGGTGAACTGGCAGAAAATATGGCGATCCACGACGAACTGATCGCCGTGGCACCGGAGGAACTCGCCAATATCCCGACCGTGCTGGGCGTGGCGGGCGGCATCGAAAAAGCCGAGGCGATTGTCGCGGCGCTGAAAGGCAAAAGAATTAACGCACTGGTTACCGAAGAGAGCACCGCGCAGGCCATGCTGGCGCTGCTCGACTGACGCGCAGGGAGTGTGTGGCGCGTGTCCTGACAACGGCCTGAAAGAGAGATTGCTATGACTGTTTCGCACACATCCCAACAGAGTTACCTGATGGCGCTCGACGCCGGTACCGGCAGTATCCGCGCGGTGATTTTCAATCTGGAAGGCGAGCAGATCGCCGCCGGTCAGGCGGAATGGCTGCACCTCGCCGTGCCCGACGTCCCAGGCTCAATGGAGTTTGATCTGGCAAAAAACTGGCCACTGGCCTGTCAGTGTATCCGCCAGGCGCTGGCCGAGGCCAAACTCCCTGCCTCGGCGATCCGCGCCGTGGCCGCCTGCTCAATGCGCGAAGGTATCGTGCTCTATAACAAAGCCGGTGAGCCAATCTGGGCCTGCGCCAACGTCGACGCCCGCGCCAGCCGCGAAGTCTCTGAGCTGAAAGAGATCCACAATTTTGAATTCGAACGCGAAGTGTATGAGTGTTCCGGCCAGACGCTGGCGCTGAGCGCCATGCCGCGCTTGCTGTGGCTGGCGCATCACCGCCCGGATATTTACCGCGAAGCGGCGACCGTCACCATGATCAGTGACTGGCTGGCCTATATGCTGAGCGGCGAACTGGCGGTGGACCCGTCCAACGCGGGCACCACCGGCATGTTAGATCTCGCCACCCGTAACTGGCGGCCTGAGCTGCTCGACATGGCCGGGCTGCGCGCCGATATGCTCTCGCCGGTAGTCGAAACCGGCACCCGTTTAGGGCATGTGACAGCGGCTGCCGCGGAGGCCAGCGGTTTGCAGCAAGGGACGGTGGTTGGGATGGGCGGCGGCGACGTACAGCTCGGATCCCTCGGCCTTGGCGTCGTTCACGCGGGGCAAACCGCAGTGCTCGGCGGCACCTTCTGGCAGCAGGTGGTAAATCTGCCTAAGCCGGTCACCGATCCTGAGATGAATATCCGCATCAACCCGCACGTGATCCCCGGCATGGCGCAGGCGGAATCCATCAGTTTCTTCACCGGCCTGACCATGCGCTGGTTCCGCGACGCCTTCTGCTCGGAAGAGAAGCTGCTCTCCCAACGCCTCGGCGTGGATACCTACTCCCTGCTCGAAGACATGGCCGCCCGCGTGCCGGTCGGCTCATGGGGCGTTACGCCGATTTTCTCCGACGCAATGCATTTCAAAACCTGGTATCACGCCGCGCCGTCATTCATCAATTTGTCGATAGATCCCGAGCGCTGCAATAAGCAGACCCTGTTCCGCGCGCTGGAAGAGAATGCGGCGATTGTCTCGGCCTGCAACCTGGATTTGATCGCCGGGTTCTCCGGCGTTCGCGCCAAATCACTGGTGTTCGCCGGTGGCGGTTCAAAGGGAAAACTGTGGTGTCAGATCCTCAGTGACGTGACCGGTGTTCCAGTAAAAGTGCCGGTCGTCAAAGAAGCCACCGCCCTCGGCTGCGCCATCGCCGCCGGTGTTGCCGCAGGGTTATACTCCACCCTCGCCGAAACCGGTGACGCACTGTTGCGCTGGGAGCGGGAATACCAGCCTGATGCGGTTAATCATGAGATTTATCTTTTGCAGAAAAGTAACTGGCAGGCGGTGTACGCAGACCAACTGGGGTTGGTGGACAGGCAGTTGACGACGTCGATGTGGAAAGCACCCGGATTGTGAGGGAGGCGGCCCTCAAGCCGCTTTTAAATTCCAAGTCAACACCGTGGCCTGCTGCCCACACCCGCCCAAAAGGAGGCGTAAACGCGCCTCCTCTTGGAACTCCTGCGTTTTTCGCTGAAGCACCGACAGCTTCGCCGCTGGCAGGGCACGTGTTTCAGCGACTTCCGTTCACGGCGCAAAATGTCACGGCTCCGCCGTCCCCGTCTTTCGGGTTCGAGCCTCTGGTCTCGAACCTCTCATCCGGTGCCATTTTTGACTGCGCCTTAGAAGCTATGTACATCAAAAGACAAAATCAAAGATAAGCAACCAATCTGGTTTTGTTTTTAACAAAGTATGGGCCGCATTCAAAAATGACGCCGAACAAGAGGTGCAAAACCGCGCGGATTTTTGCGCGGGTTGAAACCCGCAGTGAGGGGCCCGCCTAAGCGGCGGCATTTTGCGGCGATAACAGCGGCACCTGAAACACGGCCATTGTGACCTGCGTAGCTGCCGAAGCCTCATGAAAAAGCCCGGGGGTCGAGGGGGCGGCGGCGACTGGCCGCCCCCTCGTCGGTGTGGGCC
>CAMLBO010000100.1 GCA_946478305.1 uncultured Enterobacterales bacterium | reverse complement strand
GGTCGAAATATCCTTTAAAAAACAATGCTGGTCACCTTAAGTGACCAGCATTACCTTAAAAGGTGCCTTTTTTATTGTCTGACATTTACTGGGCATCGCGGGTGCGCCGGACCATTTTGCTGTAATAGGCCAAGGTATCACGCAGGGTTTCCAGCGTAACAGGTTTTGACAGGCAGTTATCCATACCCGCCTCAAGACAGCGCTGGCGCTGCTCAGCCAGCGCATTGGCCGTGACTCCAATAACTGGCAAGGTATAACCCAACTCGCGCAGCTTTTGCGTCAGGCCGTAACCATCGAGTTTTGGCATATTAACGTCACTGAGGACGATATCCACCGTGTGGACTTTAATCGCATCCAGTGCGTCCATTCCGTCATTGGCGGTCACAACCTGGTAGCCCATCGAACTCAGTTGGTCGGCCAGCAGGCGGCGGTTAATAGGATGATCGTCTACCACCAGCAGATGAATATCGCTGTTGTCCTGAGTCGCTGCTGTTTCCTGCGCAGGCAATGACAGGCTGCCCTCTCCTGCCGGATCGGCTAACTGATAGATCCTGTTGAGCAGTGAGGTCACTTCCAGCGGCGTCGACGTGCTGTGGATCCAGTAGCCGGGACGGGTTTCCAACGGCGGCCCGATGTGGTCAATGGAGAATTCGATCTGCGCGGTCAGCTCACCGTTGTGGATCAGCGATGTATCCGCGATCAGCACATCGTCCGGATGGCTGACGCTGTCATTTTGCAGCTGCAGTACCTCCGCTCCCTGATGGCGCAACAGCTGCATTAGATAGCTTTCAAGATAAGCGTTACGGATTGCCAACCAGAGGGTTTTCCCCTGCCAAAGATCCAAAGGTTGCTCTGAAGGGAACGTCGCGCTATACAGCGGAATACGTACAGTAAACTGGCTGCCCATGCCGGGTTCCGAATCAACTGCGATATCTCCGTCCATCAGGTTAATCAGCTTTTCACAGATAGCCAAACCAAGCCCGGTCCCCTGGAAATGGCGCTGTACGCCGGTACCCACCTGGAAGAACGGGTCAAACAGCCGGGTGATCTCCCGCTCCGGAATACCGCAGCCAGTATCACGGATCTGGAATTCCATATAGCTGCCACAGGTGCGGGCATGCAGCACGATGCACCCGGTATCGGTAAACTTAATGGCGTTATTGAGAATATTGGATAACACCTGTTGCAGTCGCACCGGGTCGCCCTGGAATGACATCGGCACGTTGTGCTCAATAAAGCAGTAGAGTCCAAGATGCTTTTTCACCACCAGCGGCAGATAATTACCCGCCACGTGGGTAATAACTTCACGACAGGAGAACTCCTGCGGCTCAATTTTTAACTGTTCGGATTCGATTTTAGAGAAGTCGAGTATATCGCTGATAATTTTCAGCAGCAGTGCCGACGAGTTGTTCATCGCCGTAACCAGACGGTCAACGCCCTGAGGCAGCCCCTGAGTTTGCAACAGATCCAAATTACCGATAATGCCATACAGCGGCGTGCGCAGTTCGTGGCTTACGGTCGCCAGGAACATCGACTTCGACTGGCTGGCCTGCTCTGCCGCGGTCGCCATCTCCTGTAAAGACTCTTCCATTCGTACCCGCGCACTGACATCAATCAGGACACAGATCGCCACATCTTCATTGCGGTAACGGGAGTGGACAAAACTCAGCTGGATATTGTTGTTATCTTTGGTGATCACATCGACAAAATTGACCTGCTGATCGCAAATAATGCGGGTTATGCGCTGACGATCTTCCGCGGTCAGCATGTTGATGTAGTTATGCGCCAGCTCATTACTCAGAATATTCACGCCGTCGCTGATGCGTAATATCGAAATCCCCACCGGCGCAGAGGCCACGATTTTATGATTGAACTGCTCATGTTCTTCAAGGCGGAATGCATTCTCTTCGGCGGGCAGGAACATTTTACGTTCAAACACCCATGCCAGAATAAACAACAGCAGCGCGGAGAAAATATTCAACAGCACCGCATTGAAAATTAAGATCTTAAAACGCTCAATCACCGTATTAAACGGCAACGAGTAGACCACGCTCAAACCAGAAGGCGACAGCGGCTTTTTATAAATCAGATCATTGTAGCCATTCATGTAACCAAAATAGGTCGGCTCTTCGGGATAACTCTCCGGTGCCGGAGCGTAGCGCCCCCCTTCGGAGAAACGCAGCAGCGGCTGATTATTATCGTCAAGCAGTGTCACGTCAGTATGTTGTGCACCTGGCGTCAGCATATCTTCCAGCCGCAGGGTTTGCTGAATCCCCATCAGGGCTTCCAGCTTATTTCCGACATAAATCGGGGTCAGCACATACAGATAGCCCAGATCTTTGTTTGGTCCTGGCGAAACCCAGTACAGGCTGTTCTCTTTGTCCTGACTTTTACCATTTCGGTATTTAAGAATTTTCTCATGCAGTGATTTCAATACAGTGCTGTTTTCGCGCTCGATTGGCACGTTACTCAGGCCGAAATCCACCATGCACAGGCTTTCACCACCGATGTAAAATACGCGGTTGAGATCGTAAGCATCGGAAAAATTATCTTTCCAATAATGGATCATAGTACCGAGTGAGTTCAGCGAATTGCGGTAGCTGTCATTGAGCTGGGAACAGTCGGACTCCGAATAGAGCGGATGATAGGTCGGCATGATATTTTTACTGCTTATAACGCCGTTAATGATGTCGAGCCCGTTCATTGAGTCACTAAGGCGCTTTTCAGCCATGTATTTGATATCACGTATAATATCTGCGGAATTTCGGATATAACTCTGCGCCTGATCGTAGTTGAGGTTATCCTCATCACGAATCTCAGACTCTTTGGTGTGGAAAATATTCAGCACGTAGAACGTTGTCAGCAGTGCACCAAGTGACCACAGCATAAAGGCCAGTACCCGGAACAGATAGCGGGAGATCCTGAGCGTTGTTCTAAATGAGGTAAGATATTTCAAAGGGCTACCATTAACATTGCGACGTCACCACGGTGGAAAACGTCCATCAGAATACACTATTGCTACAGAGACTAAAAAGGTCGGCATATACCCAGCGCTGGCAGTCTGAAATATCACGGGTATAAAAAGAAAGGGCATAACACGTTGCCATGTTATGCCCTGATGTTTCAATGCACCCGAAACTTATTCTTTCTCAGAATCCGCTTCGTTTGAATCGGCGTCATCATCTTCGACAGGTTCGTCATCAGATTCAGCTTCATCTGGAATGTCGCTCGCCTGAGCAGCTTCCAGTTCACCTTCTTCAGTGGCTACGCCATCGAGTTCTTCGTCTTCAACCGGTTCAGCAACACGTTGCAGACCGACCACATGCTCACCTTCGGCAGTACGGATAAGCGTCACACCCTGGGTGTTACGGCCTACGGTACTCACTTCAGAAACACGGGTACGAACCAATGTGCCCGCATCCGTGATCATCATAATCTGATCGGCTTCGTCCACCTGAATCGCGCCAACGACCGGACCGTTACGCTCGCTCACTTTGATCGAGATAACACCCTGCGTTGCACGGGACTTGGTTGGATACTCCGCAGATTCGGTACGTTTACCGTAACCGTTTTGCGTCACGGTCAGGATGCAACCTTCCCCGCGAGGGATAATCAGAGACACAACGCTGTCGCCTGCGCCAAGACGGATACCGCGAACACCGGTCGCCGTACGCCCCATCTTACGCACCGCTTCTTCTGAGAAGCGCACCACTTTACCGGCAGCGGAGAACAGCATGACTTCATCTTTACCGTCAGTCAGATCAACACCAATCAGCTCATCACCCTCATTGAGGTTGATAGCGATGATGCCAGCGCTGCGCGGACGGCTGAAATCGGTCAGCGCGGTTTTCTTCACCGTACCGCTGGCGGTTGCCATAAAGACGTTGCGACCTTCTTCATATTCACGAACTGGCAAGATAGCGGTAATACGTTCGTTTGGCTCAAGCGGCAACAAGTTGACGATTGGGCGACCACGAGCACCACGGCTGGCTTCTGGCAGTTGGTAAACCTTCATCCAGTACAGACGGCCACGACTGGAGAACATCAGAATAGTGTCGTGAGTGTTGGCCACCAGCAGACGGTCGATGAAATCTTCATCTTTGATACGAGCCGCAGACTTACCTTTACCACCGCGGCGCTGTGCTTCGTAGTCGGTCAGAGGCTGATATTTCACATAGCCCTGGTGCGACAACGTCACGACAACATCTTCCTGATTGATCAGATCTTCGATATTGATGTCGGAGGTATTGGCAGTAATTTCGGTGCGGCGCGGGTCGTTGTACTGATCGCGTATCGCTTCCAGCTCTTCACGAATGACTTCCATCAGACGATCAGGGTTTTCCAGAATGAAGATAAGTTCTGCGATTTGCATCAGCAGTTCTTTGTATTCATCCAGCAGCTTTTCATGCTCAAGGCCCGTCAGTTTCTGCAAGCGCAGATCCAGAATGGCTTGGGCCTGCTGTTCGGTCAGGAAGTATTTACCTTCGTGAATACCAAACTCTGGCTCCAGCCATTCAGGACGCGCAGCGTCATCGCCTGCACTGGCCAGCATGGCAGCGACATTGCCCAGATCCCATGAACGGGAAATCAGGCCAGCTTTCGCTTCGGCCGGAGATTGCGCTGCACGGATCAGTTCAATGATCGGCTCGATGTTAGCCAGAGCAATCGCCAGTGCTTCAAGGATATGAGCACGGTCGCGGGCTTTACGCAGTTCGAAAATAGTACGGCGAGTCACCACTTCGCGGCGGTGACGGACAAACGCGGACAGGATGTCTTTCAGGCCAAGAATTTTTGGCTGACCCTGATGCAGGGCAACCATGTTGATACCGAAGGTCGTCTGCAACTGAGTCAGCGAGTAGAGGTTGTTTAGAACCACTTCACCCACGGCGTCGCGTTTGATTTCAATGACAATGCGCATACCGTCTTTATCAGACTCATCGCGCAGGGCACTGATACCTTCAAGGCGTTTTTCCTTCACCAGCTCGGCGATCTTTTCGATCAGACGGGCTTTGTTCACCTGATACGGGATCTCATGAACGATGATAGTTTCGCGGCCAGTTTTCGCGTCAGCTTCTACTTCCGCACGGGCGCGAAGCAGAATTTTGCCGCGACCGGTACGGTAGGCTTCTTCAATACCACGACGGCCATTGATGATGGCAGCCGTTGGGAAGTCCGGGCCAGGGATGTGTTCCATTAGCCCTTCAATGCTGATGTTTTCGTCTTCGATATACGCCAGACAACCGTTGATAACTTCATTGAGGTTATGTGGCGGGATGTTGGTGGCCATACCGACGGCAATACCTGAAGAACCGTTAACCAACAGGTTAGGAATACGGGTCGGCATTACGGCAGGGATCTGCTCGGTACCATCGTAGTTCGGCACAAAGTCGACGGTCTCTTTTTCTAAATCGGACAACAGTTCGTGTGCGATTTTAGACATACGGATTTCGGTATAACGCATGGCAGCAGCGGAGTCGCCGTCTACCGAACCGAAGTTACCCTGCCCGTCCACCAACATGTAGCGAAGGGAAAAAGGCTGAGCCATACGTACAATGGTGTCATAAACTGCGGTATCACCGTGCGGGTGATATTTACCGATAACGTCACCGACCACACGGGCCGATTTCTTATAGGCTTTGTTCCAGTCATTACCCAGAACATTCATTGCGTAAAGTACGCGGCGGTGCACCGGTTTCAAACCATCGCGCACATCTGGCAGCGCACGTCCGACAATAACGGACATGGCGTAATCCAAATAAGAGTTTTTCAGCTCTTCTTCGATGCTTATCGGTGTGATTTCTCTGGCAAGGTCGCTCATGGAGCTGCTATCCCTCTACTGATTATTCATGGCCGCTGCCTGCTTAGGCATTACTTATGCGTTACTTATGTGCACATATAGCTAGCTAGCGCAAAGGTGTAAAACTATACCACAAAGCGGAGATCTGTGGAAAAGAACCTCCCTTTTTAACCACTATTATCAGGCAGGTCTCCGGCTGTAAGCAAACCCGAGTCCCGGCCCCGAACAAAACGCCACCATTCGCTCAAACTGTGAGCATAAAGACAAAACTGAAACCCGCCCTAAGGAATATGTATAATCTGCCTTAACGAGGAATAAGGAGTTCATCACACTCATGAATACAGCATCGAATGCCAACACCCAGAATATTGACCACGATGAGATCGCCAAATTCGAGGCCGTGGCCTCGCGCTGGTGGGATCTTGAAGGCGAGTTCAAACCGCTGCACCGCATTAATCCACTGCGTCTTAACTATATTCTTGAACGCGCCGACGGTCTGTTTGGTAAAGACGTTCTCGACGTGGGCTGTGGCGGCGGCATTTTGAGTGAAAGCATGGCGGTGGCTGGTGCTACCGTCACCGGGCTGGATATGGGCGGTGAACCTTTACAGGTTGCACGTCTGCATGCGCTGGAAAGCGGCGTGAAAGTCAATTACATCCAGGAGTTCGTGGAAGCGCATGCCGATGCCCATCCGCAGCAATATGATGTGGTGACCTGCATGGAGATGCTTGAGCACGTGCCGGATCCCGCATCGGTCGTCGCAGCCTGTGCGCGTCTGGTGAAACCGGGCGGACACGTCTTTTTCTCCACCATTAACCGCAATAATAAAGCCTGGCTGATGGCGATTTTCGGTGCAGAGTATGTGTTGAAAATGGTGCCTAAAGGCACACATGACATCAAAAAATTCATCAAGCCATCGGAACTGCTGGCAATGGTTGACCGCACGCCGCTGTTTGAACGCCACATAATGGGTCTGCACTACAACCCGCTGACCGACCATTTCAAACTCGGGCCAAATGTTGACGTAAACTACATGATTCATACGCAGGCCCTGGCGACGCAGCCAGAATAACGTTCGCGTCAAGCGAGTAAGTTTCATTCCGGACGCAGAATGCGTTTTTTCAGGTTATTATGACGTCCGGATTATCAGTAAAAGCTTACTTTTTATCGCTTTGGCGCAGCATAACTGCACAACATGTTTTTTTAGAATAGTTATCTCCATCAATATAGCGTTTTTTTCTAACGTTTAAGAAACCGGCAGTTGATCAACTTTTCAAAAAATATAAGAAAATCGTATCGAAGTTATTGACACTCCTTTGGTCCCAGCAACCACGTACGCTTCAGGCTCGCCTCGCAAAATTCTCCCCAACTTATCCACAAAAACGCCCATTTTGTTCACTTGCAAAAGGCAAGTTCAGACACTATCTTGTCATCAGAAAACAACAAACCCACAATATATTGTGTTTATATCCTGACCAGCACACTACGGACGAGTGAAGCCCCCTCCTGTCTGGATCCGTGCCTGGTCAGCCTGTTTATAGACCTCTAAGGTACAGCCCCTCATGAATCAGAGTCTTCTTGTTACTAAACGCGATGGCCGTAAAGAACGCATCAACCTTGATAAAATTCACCGAGTCATCGACTGGGCAGCTGAAGGTCTGCAAAACGTCTCCGTTTCACAAGTTGAGCTCCGATCCCATATTCAGTTTTATGACGGCATTAAAACCAGCGATATTCATGAAACCATTATTAAAGCTGCAGCTGACCTGATCTCTAAAGACGCGCCGGATTATCAATATCTGGCCGCACGTCTGGCGATTTTCCACCTGCGTAAAAAAGCTTATGACCAGTTCGAACCCCCGGCCCTGCTCGCGCAAGTGACCCGCATGGTCGAGATGGGCAAATATGACAAGCATCTGCTGGAAGACTACACGGCTGAAGAGTTCGAGCAGATGGACAGTTATATCGATCACTGGCGTGACATGAACTTCTCTTACGCCGCGGTTAAGCAGCTCGAAGGTAAATATCTGGCGCAAAACCGCGTCACCGGCGATATCTATGAGAGTGCCCAGTTCCTCTACATTTTGGTCGCCGCCTGCCTGTTCTCAGGCTATCCGCGTGAAACCCGTCTGGATTACGTAAAACGTTTTTACGATGCGATCTCCACCTTTAAGATCTCGCTGCCAACGCCAATCATGTCTGGCGTGCGTACGCCAACCCGTCAGTTCAGTTCCTGTGTGCTGATCGAATGTGGCGACAGCCTCGACTCCATTAACGCCACCTCCAGTGCCATTGTGAAATACGTTTCCCAACGTGCCGGTATCGGTATCAACGCCGGTCGCATCCGTGCGCTGGGTAGCCCAATTCGCGGCGGTGAAGCCTTCCACACCGGTTGTATTCCGTTCTACAAACATTTCCAGACTGCAGTGAAATCCTGCTCTCAGGGCGGCGTTCGTGGTGGTGCAGCCACCTTGTTCTACCCGATGTGGCATCTGGAAGTGGAAAGCCTGCTGGTACTGAAGAACAACCGTGGCGTAGAAGGCAACCGCGTTCGTCATATGGACTACGGCGTGCAGATTAACAAGCTGATGTATCAGCGTCTGGTGAAAGGCGGCGACATCACCCTGTTCAGCCCGTCTGATGTCCCGGGTCTGTACGATGCGTTCTTCGCCGATCAGGATGAGTTCGAGCGTCTGTACGAGAAATACGAGCAGGATCCGAGCATCCGTAAGCAGAAAGTGAAAGCGGTTGATCTGTTCTCTCTGATGATGCAGGAACGTGCTTCTACAGGCCGCATTTATATCCAGCACGTTGACCACTGCAACACCCACAGCCCGTTTGACCCGGCCATCGCGCCAGTGCGTCAATCCAACCTGTGCTTGGAAATTGCGCTGCCAACTAAACCGCTGGATGACGTCAACGACGAAAACGGTGAAATCGCGCTGTGTACGTTGTCAGCTTTCAACCTCGGCGCTATCGAAAGCCTTGATGATCTGGAAGAGCTGGCGGTGCTGGCGGTTCGTGCGCTTGACGCCCTGCTTGATTACCAGGATTACCCAATCAAAGCCGCAAAACGTGGCGCGATGGGCCGTCGTACTCTGGGTATTGGCGTGATTAACTACGCGTATTATCTGGCGAAAAACGGCGTGCGTTACTCTGACGGCAGCGCCAACAACCTGACGCACAAGACGTTCGAAGCCATTCAGTATTACCTGCTGAAAGCCTCTAACGAGCTGGCGAAGGAACAAGGCGCCTGCCAGTGGTTCAATGAAACCACCTATTCACAAGGCATTATGCCAGTGGATACGTACAAGAAAGATCTGGATGCGATTTGCAGCGAACCTCTGCATCTCAACTGGAATAAGCTGCGCGAAGACATCAAAACGCACGGTCTGCGTAACTCTACGCTCTCCGCGCTGATGCCTTCTGAGACCTCTTCGCAGATCTCCAACGCCACCAACGGTATCGAGCCACCACGCGGCCATATCAGTATCAAAGCGTCTAAAGACGGTATTCTGCGCCAGGTGGTGCCAGAGTATGAGCGTCTGAAAGATCAGTACGAACTGCTGTGGGATATGCCAAATAACGACGGCTACCTGCAACTGGTAGGCGTGATGCAGAAATTCATCGATCAGGCAATTTCGTCGAACACCAACTATGACCCGTCGCGCTTCCCGAACAGCAAAGTGCCGATGAAGCAGTTGCTGAAAGACCTGCTGACGGCTTACAAATTTGGCGTCAAAACCTTGTACTATCAGAACACCCGTGACGGTGCAGACGATGTACAGGAAGACATGAAAGCCGACGTGGCTGACGACTGCGAAAGCGGTGCCTGCAAAATCTAATCATTTGTTTTGTATCATCATTTAAACAAAGCCCCTTAACAGGGGCTTTTGTCCGAGGACAATATGGCTTATAGCACTTTCTCTCAGAACAAAAATAACCAACTGCTGGAACCGATGTTTTTCGGTCAGTCCGTCAACGTGGCGCGTTTCGACCAGCAGAAGCATGAGATTTTTGAGAAGCTGATTGAAAAGCAGCTCTCCTTCTTCTGGCGTCCGGAAGAGATCGATGTCTCCCGCGACCGTATCGATTTTCAGGCACTGCCGGAGCACGAGAAACATATCTTCCTCAGCAACCTGAAATACCAAACGCTGCTGGACTCCATTCAGGGTCGCAGCCCGAACGTCGCCCTGCTACCGCTGATCTCCATTCCGGAGCTGGAAACCTGGGTCGAAACCTGGGCATTTTCTGAAACTATTCACTCACGCTCTTATACGCACATCATCCGTAATATCGTGAATGACCCTGCCGTGGTGTTTGATGACATCGTCACCAACGAAGAGATCTTAAAGCGCGCCAAAGATATCTCCGGCTACTATGACACGCTGATCGAAATGACCAGCTATTACCATCTTCTGGGTGAAGGCACGCACACCGTCAACGGCAAAACTGTTGTGGTGAATCTGCACGAGCTGAAGAAAAAACTCTACCTCTGCCTGATGAGCGTCAATGCGCTGGAAGCCGTGCGTTTCTACGTCAGCTTTGCCTGTTCCTTCGCATTTGCCGAGCGTGAACTGATGGAAGGCAACGCCAAGATCATCAAGATGATTGCCCGCGATGAAGCCCTGCACCTGACCGGCACTCAGCACGCGCTGAACCTGCTGCGTTCGGGCCAGGATGACCCGGAAATGGTTGAGATCGCCAAAGAGTGTGAGCAGGAGTGCCATGATCTGTTCGTGCTGGCAGCACAGCAGGAAAAAGACTGGGCGGAATACCTGTTCAAAGACGGTTCCATGATTGGTCTGAACAAAGACATTCTTTGTCAATACGTGGAGTACATCACCAACATCCGCATGCAGGCCGTGGGTCTGACGGCACCATTCAAAACCCGCACTAACCCGATCCCCTGGATTAACGCCTGGCTGGTATCAGACAACGTACAGGTTGCGCCGCAGGAAGTGGAAGTTAGTTCTTATCTGGTCGGTCAGATTGATTCAGAAATGAATGCCGACGACCTGAGCGATTTTGAGTTCTAAGATGGGCCATTCAACCGTAACGCTTTCAGCCAATGGACAACGACTGGCCTGTCTGGCCGGCCACAGAAATTTGCTGGAAGTGTTTGAACATCACGACGTAGAGGTTGAGTACCAGTGCCGCGAGGGTTATTGCGGGTCTTGCCGGATGCGGCTGGTCAGCGGGGAAGTCACGTACCGTGAGAAACCGCTGGCGTTCATCTCTGACGGCGAGATTTTGCCGTGTTGTTGCCTGCCGGTGGGGGATATAGAACTCGAGTTCTGAGTGAGTTGCGGCCCACTTTCCGCTTAAATCTGTTTTAAATCTTCTTTAAATTCAAATTCAAATTCAAGGTCGTGGGCGTCGGCCCACACCGACCAAGGGAGACGCGCGCGCCTCCCTTGGAACCCTGCGCTACTCACTCCGTTGCTTCGCAAGTTGGGATGGCCGTGTTTCAGTTACCTTGGTGATAGCCGCAAAACGACGTCGAGGGAGAGGCGGAAAACCGCGTGGGGCTTTACGCGGGTTGAAGCCCGAACTGAGAGCACCGCGCAGCGGCGGAGTTTGCGGCTATAACAGCGGCACCTGAAACACGGCCATTGTGACCCGCGCAGCTGCGGTGTTGCAGGAGCAAAAAACGCAGGATTCCAAAGGGTTTCGTTTAAAACCCTTTGGGCCAGTGTGGGCGGCGAGCCCACGACCTTGAATTTAAAGATTTAAAAGCAGGTTTGGGCTGCAAGCCAAAAAAACTACGCCTTGGCGACTCTCTCTAACCACGGGTAGTCCGCCACCGGATCCCATCCATTAAGATATCGGCGAAGCATATCCATCGCGACCATCGCAATCGTCTCCTGACGCAGGGCCAGGCCGTGACGGTTGGCGGTATAGCGCAGGGTTAACCCGTGGGTACCTGACGGCGTGTGCAGTGCCAGACTGAGCGCTTCACCCGCCATTGCACCAATGACCAACGCCAGTGGTACACTGTTTTTCTCCGCCAACTGCTGAGCGCGTGCCAACATGTTTTCCAGAGATTTCTCCGGTGCAGGTTCAGCATCATCAGGCAGCAGTTCACCATGTGCCAACGGCGCATCAGCACTTTGCAGACGCCAGTTGAGCAAACCCCCGGTGTAACTCTCACTGACCGATACCCGCAGGTTCTGTTCGAGCAAACGCTCTGCCAGACGCGCAGGCAAACTGCCGAATCCTTCAAAGATAGTGCTCTCGCCCGCCACTTCACGCACACGTTCAAAAGCTTTATGGATCGCCGCTTTCTGCGAACGTGGGCCCGTGACTTTCAGCTCAATAATGGGCGAGGAGGAGCGGTAACCCATCGTCACCCCTTCTGGCAAGATCATGGTGTCTAGGTCAGTGGCGAGATCACTTTCGCCACGCCCGAAGGTGGTCAGTCGCAGGCACAGCGGCGCTTCAAGTGCGGGGTATTTCTTATGCAGACGCGGAACAATTTGCTGCTCCACCATCACTTTGAATTCAGAAGGCACGCCGGGGGTGAAGAAAATCTGGCAGCGGTTGAGGGTAATACTGAACCCACAGGCGGTACCGACCGGATTATCCAGCACTTCGGCGCCGGCGGGGATTTGCGCCTGTTTGCGGTTAGCCTCCGCCATCGGACGACCACGTCCGGCAAAAAAAGCCTCCATTTTGCGGATCCAGTCGGCGTCTTCCACCAGCTCAACTCCGCAGGCCGTAGCGGCAGCCAGCGCGCTTAAATCATCACTGGTTGGCCCCAGACCGCCGTTGACGATCAACACATCGGCGATGTGACTGCGTTCTTTCATTACGTTGACCAGCTCTTCCAGGCTGTCACCTACCGTCTCACGGCTGGTCATTGGCAGGCCTTCATCAAACAGATAACTCGCCAGCCAGGCGGCGTTGGAATCCACAATTTGGCCATGCAAAACTTCTTCGCCGGTACTGAGCATCTCGACCCTAAGCATCATTTTCTCCTCTCATTTTATCTCCCCACTGTAGAAAGGCTGGAGCCGAAAAACAATCGCATAGGCACAAAGTGATATGACAGACGAAAAAAAAGCCCGCTAAGCAGGCTTTACAGGGAATATTACCCAATAGATTTCGAGGTGCAGGAAGGCGGCAAAAGAACGAATCCCCGGGAGCATACAAAAGTATGTGACCGGGGTAAGCGAGAGAAGCCAACGCATCGGCAACTTGAAAGATGAAGGGTCATCAGAAGTTGATTGCGCCGCCAACATAGGCACCATCAGCGATGATGTTATCACGGTTGCCATCTTTACCATCCAGCGCCATGTAGCGGTAACCCACGCTCACGGTAACCAGTGGAATAGCAGTCAGACGCACGCCTGCGTTACCTTCTTTGTAGTTACCAATGCCGCTGGAGAGAGAATCCGGCGAGTAGTAGTAGTCACCATACAGGGCGAACATACCACCAATGGGCAGTTGCAAACCACCGCCAACAGCAGCCGCATAACCGGTATCGCCATCTTTAGGATCAGTATACAAACCTTTACCGCCCACGGTTGCCATAAACGGGCCCAATGGAATGTTATAGCCCAGACCCAGACCTGCAACATCACCGTCGTCATCGTTGTGCGTCCAGTCGCCACTCAGCGCCAGACCAGGGGTGGTAGTACCAAAACCCGCGCCAAGATGGGTGTAATGTTCGCCAACTTCACCGTTGACACTGATGGCGCTGGCAGAGGCAGCAACCAACATCAGGCTGGCGGCTACGCCAGCGACAAAAATTTTTTTCATGTTTATTCCTAAAGACTCATTAAACGGTAGGTAAACCATCGAGCGGAGTCTAAAGCAAATCAGTACCCTGCAACAACTATCATTACTTTATCACATCAGTTTTAACGCAAAAAATTGTAAGGAATATCCACAGTATTTATGTGACAAACATTTCTGATTGGAATGATAACTCCCGCCTATTTGCCCTCGATCAACAATTGACATAAAAATGAAGCTAGAGTGAATCAACCTGCGGATAAGAATAACCTGCGGGAGCGCTGATTAAGATTCACCTTGGTCAAACACGTTTTTTCCCCAATGCCTACACACCCACTAAATACTGGAAGGATCTCGCCATGAAGAAAAAAGGATTAACCACCGCCGCCGGAGCTCCCGTTGTTGACAATAACAACGTGATCACCGCCGGACGCCGTGGCCCGCTACTGTTGCAAGATGTCTGGTTCCTCGAAAAGCTCGCCCATTTTGACCGTGAAGTGATCCCTGAACGTCGTATGCACGCTAAAGGTTCTGGTGCCTACGGGACATTTACCGTGACACACGACATCACCCGATTCACCCGCGCCAATATTTTTGCTGAAATTGGCAAGCAAACCGAGATGTTTATTCGCTTCTCCACGGTGGCCGGTGAGCGCGGCGCAGCAGATGCCGAACGTGATATCCGTGGTTTTTCGATGAAGTTCTACACCGAGCAGGGCAACTGGGACCTGGTGGGTAATAACACCCCGGTCTTCTATCTGCGCGATCCGCTGAAATTCCCGGACCTCAACCACGTTGTTAAACGTGACCCGCGTACCAACCTGCGCAATCCGGCTTATAAATGGGATTTCTTCTCCCATCTGCCAGAATCCCTGCATCAGTTAACCATCGACTTCAGTGACCGCGGCCTGCCTAATTCGTATCGCCATATTCACGGCTTCGGCAGTCATACCTTCAGCTTTATCAATGCCGAAAATGAACGCTTCTGGGTGAAATTCCACTTCCGCTGCCAGCAGGGTATTGAGAACCTGATGGACGACGAAGCAGAAAAATTGGTCGGTGAAGACCGCGAAAGTTCTCAGCGTGATCTGTATGACGCAATTGAACGTGGTGATTTCCCGCGCTGGAAACTGTTCGTTCAGGTTATGCCGGAACATAAAGCGTCAGAATTGCCTTATAACCCCTTTGATCTGACTAAAGTCTGGCTACACGGAGACTATCCGCTGATTGAAGTGGGCGAATTTGAACTGAACCGTAATCCGGAAAACTACTTTGCGGAAGTCGAGCAGGTCGCCATGAGCCCGGCGAATGTTGTGCCAGGCATAGGCTTCTCACCGGACCGTATGCTGCAGGGGCGCCTGTTCTCCTACGGCGACGCGCACCGTTACCGTCTGGGCGTAAACCATCATCAAATCCCGGTCAATGCGCCAAAATGTCCGTTCCATAATTATCATCGTGATGGTGCCATGCGTGTGGACGGTAACAGCGGCAACGGCGTCACCTATGAGCCAAACAGCGCCGGTCTGTTCCAGGAGCAACCGGACTTCAGCGAACCACCGCTGACCATTGAAGGGGCTGCCGATCACTGGAATCACCGCGAAGACGATGACTATTTCACTCAGCCGCGTCTGCTGTTCAACTTGCTGTCCGATGAAGAACATCAGCGCATGTTTGGCCGCATTGCCGGTGAACTGAAACAAGCATCACCTGAAACGCAAAAACGCCAGATCGACCTGTTCTATAAAGTCGACCCAGCCTATGGCGCAGGCGTAGAACAAGCGCTGAAAGCGTAATCTTGCTCAGTTCGCTACTTTCCTGATTTAAACAAAAGGACCACACTGCCTGCACAGTGCGGTCCTTTTTGTTTATGTCATCAGTCGGTCAGGCTGGCTGCTGTTCCAGCCACGCTTTCAGTTGCTGACGTGAAATTTTAATACCACCCTGCGCAATGCTCTGCGGCAGAGCATAATAGCGCACCGGCTGCTGGAAACGTGCCAGCTTTCCCTCTAACCACGCGGCAAGATGTTCAAACGTCACATCCGGGTGGGAATCTACCAGGGCTACCGGCCGCTGACCAAATTCGGCGTCGTTTAGTGGCAATACAAACGCGCGCTCCACCTGTGGGTGTGACTGTAATACCCGCTCGATATCCTCAGGTTGAATCCCCTCACCGGCACTGAAAAAGAGATTGTCCAGCCGTCCAGCGATATGCAATTCATCACCCTGCCACTCACCGCGATCGCGGGTATGAAACCAGCCGTCGGCATCGGTCAGCGGCGTCACTACGCCGTGCTGCCAGTACCCTGCCGCCAGGCTGGTGGTGCGGATCAATACTTCATTATCCACCAGCATCACCTCTTTGCCACCAAGTGCATGGCCGACACC
>CAMLBO010000099.1 GCA_946478305.1 uncultured Enterobacterales bacterium | reverse complement strand
GACCACTGCAATGGTCGCCGCCGCTGCCACCATCGCTTCAATGGCATTACCGCCTTCGCGCAATACGGCCAGCGCGCTCTGACTGGCGAGATGATGTGGGGTGACCGCCATACCGAGCGGTGAACTGTTACTGTTGATCATGCCTGACACCTTTTTTGTGGGCCGACACACGCAGGGAGTGCGTCTTTTTGGCTGCCTTAGACCTAAGAGCAAGCAAGAGGTGTTCCACATCGGTGAGATCGCCAACTTTCCGCAATAATTTAGCTTGCGCTGGCCGGTGTCCGGCAGGTATGTTCCGCTGAAACTTACGTTACAAAAGGGTCGGACATGAAACAAATCGATGAACGCCTGCGCGACCACTATCCGGCGCTGACGCCGCAGGAGCAGCGGGTGGCGGATTTTATCTTTGCCAACATTGATGACCTGATGAGCTATAACAGCGCAGAGCTGGCGCGTCTGAGCCACGTCTCCAAGGCCACGGTCAGCCGGTTGTTTAAACGCCTGGGTTACCCGAGCTATCGCGATATGCGCGATGAGGTCCGCACCCTGCGCCAGAGCGGGATGCCGCTGACCGACAGCCGCGACGCGGTGCAGGGCAACACGCTGTTGTCGCGTCACTATAAGCAGGAGATGGCGAACTTGACCCAGTGGATTAACCAGATTGATGAGCAGTATTTCGGCGCTGTGATCGCCGCGCTGAGTCAGGCGCGTCAGGTGCGTCTGCTCGGTTTTCGCAACAGCTATCCGGTGGCGCTGCACCTGCGCCAGCAGCTGTTGCAGGTGCGTTCCGGCGTGTTGATGATGCCGCAGCCAGGCCAGACGCTGGCCGAAGAGCTGGTGGATCTGACGCCGCAGGACGTGGTGATTTTTGTGGCCTTCCGCCGCCGTCCGCGCGCCGCGCGGGCAATTCTCACGCAACTGCAAACGCTGGGCGTACCGGTGCTGCTGATTTGCGAACCGCAGGCGCAGCCGCTGTTGCCACTGGCCCGCTGGCATCTGGCTTCCGTGCTCGACAGCGTGTCAGCGTTTGACTCCTACTCGGCTGCCATGAGTCTGGCGAATCTGCTGAGCAACGCGCTGCTGCATGAAATGCTGGCCTCTGGCCGTCAGCGCATTCATCAAATCACCGATCTCTACAGCGACCTCGACGAACTGGAACAGCGCTGAGCCGCGCTGTTTTGGTGCCTTCGCCCGGTTTCAGTGCAGGCTTCGCCCTCTAAACGCACCTTCCCTGCCTCTCTGTCAGGCAGGGGATCCTTCCCACATCCCTGCCTGACGGTGATAACCCGTGACTTATCTCCCTTTTTTTACCAGCGCACGCATTGGCACATTAGTTGCAGAATGCCTGTTAAAAGAATCTATCGTTTCACAAATTCAACCACCGGAGATAATCTATGAACATGAACAAGCGGCTTTTAGCGTGGGCAGGTGCGGCAATGTTGGTTCTGCAGGCATCGGGTGCGATGGCCGATCAGTTGCAGGATATCCAGAAGCGCGGCGTGTTGCGCGTTGCCATCCCGCAGGATTTCCCACCGTTTGGGTCAGTCGGTAAAGATCTGCAGCCGGAAGGGTATGACATCGACATGGCACATTATCTGGCCGACAAAATGAAACTTAAGTTGCAACTGGTGCCGGTCAGCAGCGCCAACCGTGTGCCTTATCTGCAAACCGACAAAGTGGATTTGGTGATCTCCAGCCTCGGTAAAAATGCCGAGCGTGAAAAAGTGATCGACTTCAGCAACGCCTACGCGCCGTTCTTCCTTGGCGTATTTGGCGCGGAGGGCGACAAACTGGCTGACCTGAGCGCGCTGTCCGGCAAAACCATCGGCGTGACCCGTGGCGCGGTGGAAGATCTTGCGCTGACCGATGTGGCGCCGAAAGACGCCAAAATTCAGCGTTACGAAGACAACAACACCACGCTATCGGCCTATCTGTCGGGCCAGGTGGAGTACATCGCGACCGGCAACTTAGTGGTTGCAGCGATTGCCCGTATGAACCCGGCCAAAGCGCCTGAATCCAAAGTGATGCTGAAAGATTCGCCGTGTTTTGTAGGCCTGCGTAAAGACGAACCGGCGCTGAAAGAGAAAGTGAATGCACTGATTGCCGAAGGCGTGAAAGACAAGACGCTGAACACGCTGTCCGAAAAATGGATGAAGGCGCCGCTGCCGGCTTCCATCGGCGCGAAATCCGCAGTTTGACGAGGATCTTTCATGACCTATCAGCTTAACTTTAGCGCGCTGTGGCCATATATGCCGGAGCTGTTGGCCGGTTTATGGACCACCATTGAGCTGACGGTGATGGCAACGGTTGGCGGTGTCGCGATGGGCATCTGCGGTGCCGCCATCCGCTGTGGCAATAACAAAACGCTGCGCACGGTATGGGGGATTTATGTCGAAGCCATCCGTAACACGCCCTTTGTCGTACAGCTGTTTTTCATCGTATTTGGTTTGCCTGCCCTCGGCCTGAAAATGACCGCCGGTGAGGCAGCCCTGTTGGCGATGCTGATCAATCTCGGCGCGTACAGCACCGAAATTATCCGCGCCGGCATTGAGGTGACGCCGAAAGGCCAGTGGGAAGCGGGACGGGTGCTGGGGCTGACCCGCCGACAGACGTTTTTGCGCGTGGTGCTGCCGCCGTCGCTCAAACGTATTTATCCGGCGCTGGTCAGTCAGTGCATTATCGTGATGCTCGGTTCTTCGGTGGTGTCGCAGGTCTCTTATGAAGAGCTGACCTTCGCCGCCAACCTGATTCAGTCGCGCACTTTCCTGAGCTTCGAGGTGTATCTGGTCACCACGCTGTTCTACCTGCTGCTGTCGGTGGCGATGCGCCAACTGCTGCTGTTCGCCGGGCGGCGTTTCTTTGGGAGCTACAGCTGATGATGACCTTTACCGACTGGGACATTGTACGCAACCTGCTGCTGGCGGCGCGCTGGACTCTTTTACTGTCGCTGACCGCGTTTATCGGCGGCACGGTGGTTACGTTACCGCTGCTGCTGATGCGCCTGGGCAAAAGGCGCTGGCCGACGCGTTTTGTGCGTCTGTACTCGGAACTGTTTCAGGGAACGCCGCTGCTGATGCAGCTATTTCTGGCCTTCTTTGGCCTCGGTCTGTTTGGCATTGACGTCAGTCCCTGGACCGCCGCCGCGCTGGCGCTCACCTTGTATACCAGCGCTTATCTGGTGGATATCTGGAGCGGCAGCATCGACGCCTTGCCGAAAGGCCAGTGGGAAGCGTGCCGCTGTCTGGGCCTCAATGTTGGGCAGACGTTATGGCGGGTGATTGCCCCGCAGGCGCTGCGCATTGCCATTGCGCCGACTGTCGGCTTTTCCGTACAGGTGATCAAAGGCACCGCGCTGGCGTCAATTATCGGTTTTGTCGAACTAACCAAAGCTGGAACCATGCTCAACAACGTCACCTTTGAGCCGTTTAAAGTGTTCGGGTTAGTGGCGCTCGGCTACTTCCTGATGTGTTACCCGCTCTCGATGTACAGCCATTACCTCGAGAAAACCTTGCGTGGAGAAACCAAATAATGCCGCTGATCACGATTAACCAGGTACAAAAATATTACGGTCAGAACCACGTACTGAAAGGTGTGGATCTGGATATCGACGGCGGCGAAGTGATCTCCATCATTGGCCGCAGTGGCTCGGGTAAAAGCACTCTGCTGCGCTGCATCAACGGGCTGGAAGGCTATCAGGATGGCAGCATCAAGCTCGGCGGTATGACCATCACAAATCGCGATTCGCAGGCACGTGAAATCAGCCGCTCGGTGGGCATGGTGTTTCAGAGCTTCAACCTCTTCCCACACATGACGGCGCTGGAGAACGTCATGCTGGCACCGCGCCGCGTGCTGGGAAAATCCGCCGCCGAATGCCGGGAACTGGCAGCGCAGATGCTGGCGAAAGTTGGTCTGGAAGATCGTATGGATTACTACCCGGCCAATTTGTCCGGCGGGCAGCAACAGCGCGTGGCCATTGCCCGTGCGCTGGCGATGAACCCGAAAGTGCTGCTGTGTGACGAAATCACCTCGGCGCTGGACCCTGAGCTGGTGGGCGAAGTGCTGAAAGTGCTTGAGCAACTGGCGAAAGAGGGCATGACGCTGGTGCTGGTCACGCACGAAATGAATTTCGCCCGCGAAGTGGGCGACCGCGTGGTGTTTATGCATCAGGGCACCGTGTGGGAACAGGGCGAAAGCCGGGCGCTGTTTGCTCATCCGCAAACCGCCGAATTAAAACAGTTTATTGCTTCCGTCAGAGGGCTGACAGACGCCTCTGTCTGACACGTTCAACATCTCATCCACTGGTAAGGATCCTTCATGCTGGATATTACGACGCTCGGACAAATCAACCCGCCAACCCGTCTGCTGATGGGGCCGGGGCCAATCAACGCCGATCCGCGCGTGCTGCGGGCGATGAGCAGCCAGCTGATCGGCCAGTACGATCCGGTCATGACCGGCTACATGAATGAAGTGATGGCGCTCTACCGGGCGCTGTATAAAACCGACAACCCGTGGACGTTCCTGATCGACGGCACCTCGCGCGCCGGTATTGAGGCGGTGCTGCTGTCGGGCATCCGGCCCGGTGACAAAGTGCTGGTCCCGGTGTTTGGGCGTTTCGGTCATCTGCTGTGTGAAATTGCCCGCCGCTGCCGCGCCGAAGTTCACACGATTGAAGTGCCATGGGGCGAAGTGTTTGACCCGCAGCAGATTGAAGATGCCATCAAATCGGTCAAACCGCGCTGGCTGCTGACCGTGCAGGGCGACACCTCAACGACCATGTTGCAGCCGCTGGACCAGCTCGGCGAGATGTGCCGCCGACATGGCGTGCTGTTCTACTCTGACGCCACGGCCTCTTTTGCCGGTAACCCGATGGAAACCGATGCCTGGGGACTTGATGCCGTCTCAGCCGGTTTACAGAAATGCCTCGGCGGCCCGTCAGGCAGTTCACCGGTCACGATCAGCCCGCGCTTTGAAGAGCAGATCCGCCGCCGTAAATGTGTTGAAGAGGGGATCCGCACCGCTGAGCACGCCGACGGCGACGAGGAGATGATCTACTCCAACTATTTTGATCTCGGCATGATCATGGACTACTGGGGCCCGGAGCGTCTGAACCACCACACCGAAGCGACCAGCATGCTGTTCGCCGCCCGCGAATGTGCCCGAGTGATCCTCGAAGAAGGTCTGGATAACAGTATTGCCCGCCACAAACTGCACGGTGGCGCGCTGCTGGCCGGTATTCAGGGTATGGGGTTGGAGGTGTTCGGCGATCTGAATCACCGCATGAATAACGTGCTTGGCGTCGTGATCCCACCGGGCGTTCACGGCGAGCAGGTACGCCAGATGATGCTCAACGATTTCTCGATTGAAATCGGCACCTCGTTTGGTCCACTGGCTGGCAAAATCTGGCGCATCGGCACCATGGGGTATAACGCCCGCAAAGACTGCGTGATGCAGACGCTGGTGGCGCTGGAAGCGGTACTGCACCGCCTCGGTTTTGCCTCAAAATACGGCGCAGGTTCTCAGGCCGCGTGGGACCACTACACGGGAGGTCAGTAATGGTTGAGGCTTCCACGCTGACCGCCGCACAGCGGGTGATGGCCCGTTGTGACGCGCTGGCTGACATCAGTGAAACGCCGGGTCAGCTGACCCGGGTTTACCTCTCGGCGGAACATATACAGGCCAACCGCCGGGTGGGCGAATGGATGGCGGCCGCGGGGATGCGCGTCTGGCAGGACAGCGTCGGCAACGTGTGCGGGCGCTATGAAGGGCGCGATCCTTCCGCGCCAGCGCTGCTGCTCGGTTCGCACCTCGACAGCGTGCGCAATGCCGGGCGCTACGACGGTCCGCTCGGCGTGCTGACCGCCATTGAAGTGGTGGCGCATCTGCATCAGAACGGTATTCGTTTGCCGATGGCGGTGGAAGTGGTGGGGTTTGCCGATGAAGAGGGGACCCGCTTTGGCATCACGCTGCTCGGCAGCCGCGGCCTGACCGGCACCTGGCCGGAAGGCTGGCTGCAACGCACCGACGCACAGGGGATATCCGTCGCCCGCGCCATGCAAAACGTCGGCCTGGATCCGCAGAATATTTTGCAATCTCGGCGTGCGCCGGAGGCCTTTTGCGCCTATCTGGAATTGCACATCGAACAGGGGCCGTGTCTGCAAAGCGCGGATTTACCGCTCGGCGTGGTGACGGCCATTAACGGCGCACGCCGCCTGAACTGCCGCTTCACCGGTCAGGCCGGACACGCCGGAACCGTGCCGATGGGCCAGCGTCAGGACGCCCTGACGGCCGCCGCCGAATGGACGCTGGCGATTGAAAGCATCACCACCGCCAGAGGCGCCGATTTAGTCGCCACCGTCGGCCATATTGAAGCCTTGCCCGGCGCGGTGAACGTCATTCCCGGTCAGGTGAATCTGTCACTCGACGTGCGCGGCCCGCAGGATGACCGGCTCAACACATTACTGGCCGACCTGCTGGAAGAAGGGCTGGCGATCGCCACCCGTCGCGGGCTCGCTTTCGACGCCGAGCAGTTTTACGCCATCAACGCCACCGCTTGTGATCCGGCTTTACAGCAGCGCCTGAACCGCTGCGTGACGCCGTTGCAGGGGACGCCTATGTTATTGCCGAGCGGCGCGGGTCACGACGCCATCGCCATCGCCGAATGCTGGCCGGTCGGTATGCTGTTCGTGCGCTGTAAGGACGGCATCAGCCATCATCCGCTGGAGTCGGTCACGGCCGACGACGTGGCGGTTGCGACTCAGGCTTATATCAATACGGTGTTGAGTTTCGGGGAGGAGGCATGACGCTGGAGGAATTTAATGCGTTATCTGAATCAGAAGCGATGGGCCTGCTCCGTCCGCTGGTGACTATTTCTGCGTGGGCGAAGACGGTCTGCGCCGCGCGCCCCTTTGCCTCGCTAGAGCAGGCGCTCATGGTGGCTGAACAGGCAGCGCAGGCATGGCAGCCCCAGGATATTACTCAGGCGCTGGCGGCGCACCCGCGCATTGGCGAACGTGCAGCCGGGGGCAGTAAAGAAGCGCAGCTTTCACGCGGCGAACAGGCGACGCTCAATCTTTCTCAACAGCAGAGTATCGATGCACTGCAACAGGGCAATCATGCCTATGAACGGCGCTTCGGGCAGGTGTTTTTGATCCGCGCGAAAGGGCGCAGTGCGCAGGAAATTCTCGACAATCTGCAACGGCGCTTGCTCAACTCGCCGCAGGAAGAGCTGGCCGAAACCGCAGAACAGCTTCGCCAGATCACCTTATTGCGATTTAAGGAGTGCTTCACTCATGACTGATTCCGCGCGCACCCATGTCACTACCCATATTCTCGATACCTCGCTTGGAAAACCGGCGGTGGGCGTCACCGTCTGGCTGGAGAAAGTAACCGGACATGATTCACTCGTCATCAATAAAAGCATTACTGACGCCGATGGTCGCGTCGGGAAATTAACCCCGCAGGGCGTTGCATCAGGGCATTACCGACTTTACGCCGATATTGGCGCATATTTTGCTTCCTCTCACAGAGAGACGTTGTACCCCTTAGCCATTATCGACGTGATGCTTTGTGCCGAACAGTCTCATTACCATTTGCCGTTATTAATAACGCCCTATTCCTGGTCAACGTATAGAGGAAGCTGAATGATGACTTCAGGCGATCTGCTTAATTCAGACAACATTGTGTTAGGTGCCAACCAATATGGCAAAGCGGAATGCCGTTTAGTCAAAGTGACCCGCGACAGTGAGCGTCATGAGATTGAAGATTTAAGTATTACGTCCCAGCTACGCGGTGATTTTGCCGATGTACATCTGTATGGCGATAACGCCCACTGCCTGCCGACCGACACGCAGAAAAATACCGTCTACGCTTTTGCGCGCGACGGTGTCGGCTCACCGGAAGATTTCCTGCTGCGACTGGGGCGTCATTTTACTGCCAACGTTGACGCGGTATCGGGCGGACACTGGGCCGCCGAGCAGTACCAGTGGCAGCGAATTAGCGTGAATAACGAGCCGCATAATCATGCCTTTGTGCGCAGTGGGCAGGAGACGCGCACTGCTAACGTCACCGTCGATGGCGACAATATCTGGGTGATTTCCGGGCTGACCAATCTGGTCGTGCTGAAATCCACCGGTTCCGAGTTCCACGGGTTCCAGCGCGACAAATACACCACGCTGCCCGACGCGCACGACCGTATTCTGGCAACGTCAGTGACGGCGCACTGGCGCTATCTGAATGAAAAGCAGGATTTCAACGGCATGTATGAAAAAGTGAAAAGCATCCTGTTGGCAACCTTCGCTAACCTTCACTCACTGGCTCTGCAACAGACTCTGTACGCCATGGGCAAAGCGGTGCTGGAAGCCTGCCCTGACATCGCTGAAATCAAATTCTCCATGCCGAACAAACACCATTTCAATGTCGATCTGGGCACGTTCGGGCTGGATAATCCGAACGAGGTGTTCTTCGCCGCAGACCGCCCTTATGGCTTGATCGAAGCAACCGTACAGCGCGAGAGTACCCGTCCCACGCCGCTGGCCTGGACGTCCGTCACCGGTTTTTGTTAAGTGTGCCACCGCAAAAAGAGTTCTCGCGCAAAAATGGCCTCAGCGGAAATTAAAATATTCACTGTGGAATTGATCAGCCGGTAATTTCAGCGCGGTGAGCTGTTTGCTCAGGGCGCTGGCAAACCCGTGGGGGCCGCAAAAATAGACCTCTGTCGCGGGCAAAATGTGGCGCTGGCGGATACTTTCGCCATTCAGTGAGTGGCCCTGATCGCTGAAAATGACCTGTAGTGTGATATCACTGCGCGCGGCAGTGAGTTCATGCAGACGCGGCAGGAAGGGCGCCGCCGCCGGATTTTGTGCACAGTAGTAGAGCGTGACGTTTTTTTGCAGCACGGTGTCATTGCGGGACAGCTCCTCCAGCCAGGCAATAAATGGCGTGATGCCGATACCCGCACCGACCCAAACCTGGCTATCACGTTGACTGTAAGTAAAGTCACCGTATGGCCCTTCAATGCATACCGGCATCCCTTCTTTCAGCGCTGATGGCAGATGAAGGGTGTAATCGCCGAGCGCTTTGATCGCCAGCTCAATGCGCCGATCCCCGTCATAACTCACAACGGTAAAGGGATGTGAGCCTTCGCCATCGTTGAAATCGATATAGACGAACTGCCCGGCCTTATAAGCAAAAGGTTGTGAGAGGTGAACGCTGAAGATCACAAGGTCGCTATTTCTCAGGCTGATTTCGCTAATATTAGCCGCCGTTTTTCGGCTTTTACCGATGCGCCCGGTCAGGGAACAAAACGCAGCATAGCTGCCAGCGACGCAGAGCAATAGGGTGCAGACCATAAATAGTATGCCCGGCTCCGTGTGGGTCAGCAGGCCGATAATATGCAGCACTGACATGACGAATACGCCGCCCATCAGTTTGTGAGAGAGTTTAAATTTGGTGTAGGTAAAGCGCTGAATAAGGCTGATAGCAATCAGGGCAATCATCAAATATAACGCCCATTCGCCGAGCTGTTCAAAGCGGTCTTTCCATGTCACCGGCTCATTGGCCGCATGGTGCGGGCCATCGAGATAACCCAGCTCAACCAGCCACTTTCCACCCTGAGAAAACAGCCAATGCAAGGTGATGAAGATACCCGATGCAATGCCCAAGCGCTTATGGTGGCGATACATTTTATCGAGGCCACGTAAGCGCTGTTCTAACCAGCGCGGCCTGAGCGACATCACCATGGTCAGCGTCATTAATCCAAAACCAATGATACCGCTGAGGTTAATCAATTGGTCGCGCCAATAAGCAACGCTGTGGTCAACCTGAGAAAACAGCGCCCAGTCGAAAAACCAGATCGCCGTGAAGAACATAACCGCCATGGTCATATGACCCTCCTTGTAAGAGGGCTTACTATAATCGTTGTCGATGTGAGGAAAAATAACTGATCAAGCAACAAATCGTTGCATTATCGCAACGATTGACGCTCTCCATCGCTGTTCATCCCATCGAAAAGCAGGGATGCTTCAGCCGAACGCTTTTCGTGAGCGCGGCGTGGCTGACATCGCGCTGCTGGTTAGCGTGGCGAACCTCTTTGAGGAACGCCATCAGCAGCGGGTTGGGGCGTTCGCGTCGCGACTGTAAATCTGGCTGCCCCTGCACGCCGACAAAGAACGGATGGTCTTGCAGTTCGATGGCGTCGGCGCCGGTGCCTTTTTCATCACTGGCGCTGATGCGCAGACCGGCGCTGTACAGCGCGTCCAGCAACAGCGGGTTGAGGCTCCAGCGCTGGTTATAGCGCAGGGTGGCCTGATGGCCCAGCATCTGTTCAGCGAGGCTTCCCGCCTGACAGTGCACCGGCTGATTCCCCAAACGCTGCTGCGGCGGATTCCCCAGCGGCAGGCTGGTTTGCAACGCATTCAGCGCCGACGGGCCGTGCATGACCACGCGCTCTGCCCCCAACGCCTGCTGGCCCAGCGCGGCCACCATCAGATGCATCCCCTGATTAATGCCCAGCAACGGCACGCGGTTTTCTATCGCCCAGGTTGCGACGGCCAACTGTCCGGCCAGCGGGTTTTCCCCGGCGCTGTTCAGCACGCCCGGCAACAAAATGCCGTCAACGTCGAACAGCGTGCAGTCGAGCTGGCTGCCGATCAGGTTTGGCGTGACGTAAACCACCTCAATGCTCAATGCCAGTGCATCAGCGGCATCTCCCAGTGCAGCGAGCATTGCCGGGTAGCTGTCACGGTGTTCGGCGAAGTCTCCCACCAATGCCACGCGCAGGGTCTTCCCGGTGCGCATTACGGGTTGTGAAACTGAACCCAGCGCCCAGCGCCCGAAAGCGTCGCGCCCCCAGCCGTTGCTGCGGATTTTTCCGCTGACGGCATCTTCCAACTGGAATTTATCCCGTTGTTTCACTACCCGCAATGATTCAACTTTGATGCCATGCTCTGCGGTAAGTTGGGCCAGCTCCTGGCTCATCGGCTGCACGGAGGGCACCACCATATCTTCCTTTAATGCCCGTTTTATCAAGGTGTTAATGTCACATTCCGCGCCCGCATCGCGACCGGTCAGGCGTTCCAGCCACACCAGCCCGCTGGTCAACTGATGCCCCTGTGCGGTGATGTACTGGCGGGCATTGGCAAAACGTTTTGCATCATGAGTGACGGGCAGGTGACACAGCGGCAACGCACGCAGTTCAGCAAGTATCGCGGCCATCGCGCCGTACAAAGCAGGTTCGGGCGTGGAGTGAGCAATAAAGGTGATGGTCATCAATAAGCCTCTGTCAGATGTTTTTCGCGGAGGGATTTAATGCAAGAAGCGATCCAGAGTGTGGGATGGATTTGTAAAGTGGGAAGAATGTACCCGCGATCACAACCCGCTCACGCACTTGCGCTAACAACACAAAACGTCATGTCCTTATGCAGGTTAAGCGCTAAGCTCAGCGTAGATTGTTCTAATAACCCATTAAGGAATCACCATGTCAGCATCACTGTATGGCAGCACAGCAGCGCAATTTGTTCGTGGTTTACATAATCTGTCAGCATTGTTGGAGAAAGGCGCCGTCTGGGCAAAGGAAAGTGGAAAGTCCGAAGAGAGCGTGCTGAATACCCGTCTGGCAGAAGACATGTATCCACTGGTACGTCAGGTACAGATTGTCAGTGATATGTCTAAAGGTGCAGTCGCGCGTTTGGCAGGGGTGACACCGCCCTCTATGGAAGATACCGAAACCACGTTTGCTGAACTGCATGCGCGTATTGCCAAAACCATCAGCTTTATCGAAAGCGTCAATCCGGAACAACTGGATGGCGATGATTCACGCCCCATCACTGTCAAAGGCCGCAATGCGGAGCATCACTTTACGGCTCACACCTACGTCATGAGCTTTGCCATCCCGAACTTCTATTTCCACGTCACCACCGCCTATAACATCCTGCGTCATCTGGGTGTGAAGCTGGGCAAGTCTGATTTCATCGGCGAAATTAAATAAGTTTCATACGTTGAGTCGCAGGAGGGGCTGCCTTCCTGCGACTCAAATTATTTTGGTTATTGCTCTTCTTTACGGTCGTTGCTGGCGGTGAGATCGGTTTTATTCCTGATGCGAAAAGCTGTCGGCATCCCGCCACGCGGGGAAAGCCTCGCGGTAATGCTGTAAGGCTTCCAGCGAGAGTTCTGCGTTCAGCACAATGGCGGCCCCCGGTTCTGCGCGGGCTAGATCTTCGCCCTGCGGATTGATAATCACGCTGTCGCCGCTGTAATGATGGCCATAATCGTCATCCCCAACGCGATTGCACCCGGCCACGTAAGCCTGATTTTCAATAGCACGGGCAGTCAGCAGTGCCGACCAGTGACGGCTGCGCGGCGCAGGCCAGTTGGCCACGTACAGCGCCAGATCGTAATCCTGCTGATTACGGGACCACACCGGAAAACGCAGGTCATAACAGACCTGCGGCAGAATGCGCCAGCCGCGCCACTCAACAATTTCACGCCGTTTCCCCGCTACATAATAGTTGTGCTCACCGGCCATGCGGAACAGGTGACGCTTGTCGTAAAAGTGCACTTTTCCCTCCGGCTCAACCAGCATGAAGCGGTTCACTGCGCCATTTTCGGTGGCCAATGCCACGCTGCCGCCCACCATGGCATTCAGCTGTTTGGCCCACTGGTGTAGCCACGCCGTCACCCGGCTTTCCGGCAGGGCGCGGTCCGGTGCCTGCATGGCAAATCCGGTCGTGAACATTTCCGGCAGGATAATCAGGTCGCGACCGGTCAGCGCAGGTAACAGCCGGTCAAAGTGAGCGAGGTTGGCTTCGCCGTCCAGCCAGACAAGAGGTTGCTGTAACAGAGAAAGTTTTAAAGTTGACACAGGCGCTCCGCAGCGGCGTCCAGCGTGGCTTCTTGTTTGGCAAAGCACAGCCGGATCAGTTTATGAGGGAAGGGCGCGGCACAAAATACTGACATCGGAATGGCCGCCACGCCCACATGTTCGGTCAGCCAGTGGCAGAAGGCAACATCATCGAGATCGGAAACGTCGCTGTAATCGACCAGCAGGAAATAGGTTCCTGCCCCCGGCAGTACTTTCAGGCGGCTGTTCGCCAGCCCCTGCGCCAGGCGTTCACGTTTCGCCTGATAAAACGCCGGAAGTTCCTGCCAGTGCTCAGGGTGTTCACGCAGCATATCGGCCAGCGCCAGCTGAACCGGCGTGGTGATGGAGAAGGTCAGATACTGATGCAATTTGCGCAGCTCAGCGGTGATAGCCGCCGGTGCCACGCAGTAACCCACGCGCCAACCCGTCATGTGAAACGTTTTGCCGAAAGAAGAGACCGCGATGGCGCGCTGACGCAGTTGCGGATGGCGCAGCACGCTGGCGTGGCTTTCTTTGGCGAAACAGATGTGTTCGTAGACTTCATCACTCAACACAAAAATATTGCGGTCTGCGATACGCTGCCACAGCTGTTCAACATCATTGTGGCTCCACGCGGTAGCCGAAGGATTGTGTGGCGTATTGATGATCACCAGTTTGGTACGATCGCTCAGGCTATCGGCGAAGGTCGCCCAGTCGACCTTAAACTCAGGCGGTTGAAGCTGAATACGCTTCATCACGCCGCCCGCCAGTTGCACCGCCGGGGCGTAGCAGTCATAGCTTGGGTCAAACGCCACCACTTCATCACCGGGCCCAACCAGCGCGGTGATAGCGATATACAGCGCTTCGGTGGCTCCGGCGGTGATGGTAATGTCGCTGGTGGCATCCGGCGCGTAGCCGTAAATCTGTTCAGTTTTGGCCGCAATGGCTTCGCGCAGTGCGGCAGTACCGGTCATCGGCGCGTACTGGTTTGCACCCTGGCTGACATGATGGGCCAGACGTTGTTTCAGAAAGTCGGGACCATCGAAATCAGGGAAGCCCTGCGACAGGTTGATGGCGTTGTGTTGCTGTGCCAGGGCACTCATTTGGGTAAAAATGGTGACGCCTGACGCGGGAAGTTTGCTCTGGGGAATTAACGCTGCTGTGCTCATGGCGGGGCCTGTCTTGCGGACGTATGTTGCTGACAATATAACACGATGTTAAGATTTGGCAATCGAGACGCTTAGACGGCTAAATGTCATTATCGTCTAACTCATAGCCAGGCTTTATATCGGCTAAAATATTCCCTCTCTGCCGCACTGGGCAAGGCTTGCAAGGATCATCATGTCAGAAAACAGACAATTGGGCGCATTGACCGCGGCCTGTCACTGGATTGGTCAAAAGGGCTGGAGCCCGGCAACCGGCGGTAATATGTCGCTACGCGAAGGCGGGGAATATTGTCTGATCAGCGAATCCGGCAAAGATAAGGGGTCGCTCACCGAACAAGATTTCCTGTTGGTGGAACTTGAAAGCGGCAAAGCGCCCAGCGGCCGCAGACCATCGGCAGAAACCGGCCTGCATACGCTGTTGTATCGTCTCTACCCGCAGGTGGGCGCGGTGTTGCACACTCATTCCGTCAATTCCACCGTACTTTCCCGCGTGGAACGCAGCGGCGCGCTGGTGATCGAAGGCTATGAAATGCAGAAGTCACTCAGTGGCCAGACGACGCATCTCGATCAGGTGATCATTCCCATTTTTGATAACAGTCAGGACATTGATGCGCTTGCACAGAAGATCGCTACCCACGCAGAAAAAACGCCTTTGCAGTACGGTTTTCTGCTGCGCGGTCACGGCCTGACCTGCTGGGGCAAAGATGTGGCCGAAGCGCGTCGCCATCTTGAAGGATTGGAGTTTTTATTCCAGTGTGAACTGCAACGCCGACTGCTGGAGGCTAAATGATCCGCGCAATTATCACCGATATTGAAGGCACTACAACGGATATTCGTTTCGTGCATCAGATTCTGTTTCCTTATGCCCGTGAGCGCCTGGGAGAGTTTCTGCGTTCCCACCAAGAAGAGCCTGAGGTGGCGGCCGCACTTGATGCATTGCGGGCTGAAATTGATCGCCCGCAGGCCAACGTGGAAGCGCTTATAGAGACGCTTTATGCCTATATGGATGGCGATGTGAAATCTACGCCGCTAAAAGTGTTGCAGGGAATTATCTGGCGCAGCGGTTATGAAAATGGCGATTTCCGCGGGCATCTCTACCCGGACGTTGCGCCGCAGTTGAAGGCGTGGCATCAGCAAAATCTGCGTCTTGGTGTCTATTCATCTGGTTCGGTAGAGGCGCAAACACTGCTGTTTGGCTACAGCGACGAAGGCGATCTGACGCCGCTGTTCAGTGACTATTTTGATACCCGCGTCGGTGCTAAACGTGAAACGGAGTCCTACCAGAATATCGCCGAGCAGCTTATCCTCCCGCCAGAAGATCTGCTGTTTCTCTCGGATATTCGCCAGGAGCTGGATGCTGCCCGCTTAGCGGGATGGCACACCTGTCAGTTGATCCGCGGTGACGCCGATACATTAAGCGATCACCCGCAGGTTAATCGTTTTGATCAGATAGCCTTAGAAACATTCTTACAAGAGGGTTGACCATGAGTGCTTTAACGATTTTTAGTGACCAGGATCCTTCTGCACCGGTTTGGGAAAGCCGTGACGGTGATGCGATTGCCGCCGAGTTGAACAAGATCAATGTGCGTTTCGAACGCTGGCAGGCCGATCGTGAGCTGGGTGAAAACCCGCAGCCTGCGGACGTGATCAGTGCTTATCAGCATGAAATCGATAAGCTGGTGGCCGAGAAGGGCTACCAGAGCTGGGACGTGATCAGTATGCGTCCGGACAACGAACAGCGCGACGTTCTGCGCACTAAGTTCCTGTCTGAGCACACGCACGGCGAAGATGAAGTCCGTTTCTTCGTCGACGGCGCCGGTCTGTTTTGTCTGCATCTGGAAGGCAAAATTTTCCAGATCCTGTGCGAAAAGAACGACCTGATTTCGGTTCCCGCCAACACCCGCCACTGGTTCGACATGGGCGGTTCCCCATCGTTTACGGCGATTCGCCTGTTCGATAATGTCGAAGGGTGGGTGGCGCATTTTACGGGGGATAAGATCGCGGATGGGTATCCGAGATTGGGGGAGTAAGCCTTTTAAATCTTTTTAAATTTAAATTCAACTTCAACTTCAACTTCAAGGTCGTGGGCGTCGGCCCACACCGACCAGAGGGCGGCCAGTCGCCGCCGCCCCCTGGACCCCCGGGCTTTTTCATGAGACACCGACAGCTTCGCGGCTGGCAGGACACGTTTTTCAGATACTTCTGTTCACGGCGCAAAATGTCACGGCTTCGCCGTTCCCGAAT
>CAMLBO010000098.1 GCA_946478305.1 uncultured Enterobacterales bacterium | reverse complement strand
ACACGTAAGGAGTCGTCGGCAGCGTCAGATGTGTATAAGAGACAGGCGCGGCACAGCTCTACCCATTGCTGCGCCAGCGTAGTCAAAGCCTCAGCCGGCACTTCCAATTGGATCAACTGCTCAGGGGGACGCTTTTCAATATTGAAAAGGATTTACGGCGGGCCGGATTCTGCAACGGTGAGTGCACCGGTAAGGCCGTGATTATCGGAAACAGCGAAGGTGAACGGCCAAATTCCTGTGTCATCATCGCGTATGACTTAAACCGCAATGGGCGGTGGGATCTGCCCGGTAGCAGCGAACCCGACTACTTTGGCTATCGTTTGCGGCAGGGCGGCATAGAAACTCAGCGCGGAGCGGAAAATTGTACCGGTGTTGGCTGGGAAAAACTTCTGGATCCCTCAGAGGTGAAGGTAACGGAATTCAATCTTGCTGAGAGTGTTTCGCCCAGAGATGGCCATGGTTACTCCCTTACTTTGTCAGCCAACTGGAACGATGCACCCAATATTCACCGGCGAATTGAAAAGCGGGTTGCGGGGTATCAGCAATGATAAGTCTTTATAGTGATAAAAATGACAAGCAGAGAGGCAGCGCAATGATCCTGAGTATCATGATGCTAATGTCGCTGAGTCTTTTGGTTTTGACGACGTTGGGCCAGCATTTGTCAGGTGCTTTGCTGCTTACCGCCAGTGAGCATCGCTATCTTTTGGCCTGGGAAAATGCGCAATCGTCGTTAAATTGGGGAGCAAAGCAGTCGTGGGCAATTTCCTCCGCAACGGCCTGGCAGTGTCAGCAGGGGAGCCTAACAACCGCCTCAGGGCAGCAGTCGCTCACGAGTTGCCTGCGTCCATCATTACGCAAAGAGGTATTTCTGCTCAAAGGTGAGGGTAAAGTGTCTGAAGGTTCGCCCCCGGTGGTGTTATTTCAGCATGTTACCGCCGGTAAAACTTCAGAGGGGCACTCTATGCTGACGCTGCAAAAGCAGGGTTGGCTGGACTTTTGCCCGGAATCAGATCCCGGCTATTGCGATGCACAGACCAAAGAGATCGCAGATGCAAAAGGGATTTAGTTTACCGGAAGCGTTGATAGCAACGCTGTTGCTGGCCGTGTCGCTGCTGGGTTTATTACAATATTATCAGTCGATTACTCAGGGGTTTATGCGTCAATGGCAGTTCAGGCAGGCGTGGTCCGAAGTGCATGCTCAACTGGATGTTTATGCTGCAACAGGGAAAGGCTATGACATATCTCGGGCTGGCTGGCAAAGCCAGATCGCCGCTGTGACAGGGCAGGGAAGATGTAAAACCGTTACCGCGCGCGTACAGACTCCTTCTGGGTATGTTGCAATTGCCTCGCGCCTGTTGTGTGAAGCAGAGACTTCAACCGGTTTATAACGTCAACAAAGTCAGCCGCCACGGCTTTGCATTACGTTTTAAGCCAGTTAGAGTAGTCTGCTGAGTTGTTAAATTACGCCTGTCATTTTGCCCTCAAGGAAGCGCTAATGTTTACGGTTTATCATTCAAATCAATTAGATATTCTGAAAACGCTCACCACGGCGCTGATTGAGGGACGCCCGCTTGCGGATCCTTTTCGTCAGGAAGTGATCCTGGTGCAAAGCCCCGGTATGGCCCAGTGGCTACAAATGGAGCTGGCACAGACTTTCGGCATTGCTGCCAATATCGCTTTCCCACTTCCTGCGACTTTTATCTGGGATATGTTTACTAAAGTTCTGCCGGGTATTCCGAAAGAGAGTGCGTTCAGCAAAGATGCCATGACCTGGAAGCTGATGTGGTTGCTTCCCCAAAAGCTGGGCGATGACGATTTTATTGCTTTGCGCAACTATCTGGATGATGACGATGACAAACGCAAAATCCACCAACTTGCAGCCCGCGTAGCGGATTTATTCGACCAATATCTGGTGTATCGGCCCAAGTGGTTACAGGCTTGGGAAAAAGAAACCGAGATCGAAGGGCTGGATGAGTCTCAGCGCTGGCAGGCTTCACTGTGGCGTGCGCTCTGCGAGTACACCAGAGAATTACAGCAACCTGAATGGCATCGCGCCAACCTGTATCAGCGCTTTATTTCTGAGTTGGACAAAGCCAAAGAGACACCGGCGGGCTTACCTTCCAGAGTTTTTATTTGTGGGATTTCCGCATTACCGCCGGTTTACCTCCAGGCGCTGCAGGCGCTGGGCAGGCATATTGATATTCACCTGATGTTCACTAACCCCTGCAAATACTACTGGGGCGATATTCAGAATTATGCATTTCTGGCGCGTCTGCAAAGCCGCAAGCGTCGCCATTTTCTTGAGAAATCTGAAGCCTCCCTATTTCGCGATCCTTTGCAGGCAGCGCAGCTTTTCAACGAGGAGGGCGAGCAAAATATCAGTAATCCGTTGTTAGCCTCATGGGGGAAGCTCGGGCGTGACCATATGTACTTATTATCGCAAGTAGATGAAATTCAAGAAGTACACGCCTTTGTGGATGTCGGGCATAACAACCTGTTGCACGCTATTCAGCAGGACATGCTGGAGCTGGAAGATAATGCCGTCATAGGTATGAGTGCGGAAACGTTATTACATAGCGATCAAAAACGAATTCTGGCACCTGACGATCGTTCTGTAAGTCTGCATGTTTGCCACAGCCCGCAGCGCGAAGTCGAAGTACTGCACGATAATTTGTTGGCATTGATCGACCAGAATCCTGATCTTACCCCGCGTGACATTATCGTGATGGTGGCTGATATCGACAACTATGCCCCCTATATCCAGGCCGTATTTGGTAATGCTCCCCCTGATCGTTATCTGCCTTTTGCTCTTTCTGACCGAAAAGCGAGTCAGGCACATCCGGCGCTTCAGGCCTTTATTTCGTTGCTAGACCTTCCGCAGAGCCGCTTTACGGCCGAGCAGGTACTGGGTTTGCTGGAGGTTCCCGCGCTCGCCGCTCGTTTCTCCATTGATGAAGATGGGCTCCGTCTGCTTCGCCAGTGGGTCGGAGAGTCGGGTATACGCTGGGGGTTGGATGATGACAACGTTCGCGAACTATCACTCCCTGCCACAGGTCAGCATACCTGGCATTTTGGCCTCACCCGCATGCTGCTGGGTTATGCCATGGACAGCCAGTCCGGTGAATGGCAGGGGGTTCTGCCTTACGACGAATCAACCGGGCTGGCAGCAGAGCTGGCCGGGCATCTTGCTGAATTACTGATGCAACTCAGTCAGTGGCGAATCAGGTTATCGCAACCCCGCGCGATAGAGGGGTGGTTGCCCCTATGTCAGGAGCTGTTAACCACCTTTTTCTCCGCCGAAGGGGAAACAGAGATCGCTCTGGCATTGATTGAGCAGCAGTGGCAGAAAGTTCTCAGCCAAGGCGTGGCCGCGCAGTATCCGGATATCGTGCCGCTGTCTATTTTGCGTGATGAGCTCTCATCCAAGCTCGATCAGGAACGTATCAGTCAGCGTTTTCTCGCCGGTCCTATTAACTTCTGTACCCTCATGCCAATGCGTTCGATTCCCTTCCGCGTGGTGTGTTTGCTGGGAATGAACGATGGGATTTACCCAAGGACCTTACCCCCTTTGGGATTTGATCTGATGTCGCAAAAAGTCGAACGTGGTGATCGCAGCCGCCGTGATGATGACCGATACCTTTTTCTGGAGGCTCTGCTTTCTGCTCAGGATCACTTTTATATCAGCTATATAGGCCGTTCAATTCAGGATAACAGTGAGCGCTACCCTTCGGTGCTGGTAAGTGAACTGTTGGAATATATTGGGCAGAGCTACTGTCTTGAGGGCGAAAGCCATCTGGGGGCGGACGAGAGCGCTTCTCGGGTTAGCGCACATCTGCAGTGTTGGCATCCGCGAACGCCTTTTGATGCTGCCAATTTTGAAGTGGGTAATGAACATCAGAGCTATGCCGCTGAGTGGCTTCCTGCTGCCAGTTTGCAGGGCGATGAGGCCATCGATTTTAATCAACCGCTGCCACGCTTGCCTCTGTTTGAGGTGACGCTCGATAATCTGCTGCGTTTCTATCGGCATCCTATTAAGGCCTTCTTCCAGATGAGGCTGAACGTCAGTTTCGTCCTGGAAGAGACCGAACTCCCTGACGAGGAGCCTTTCATTCTTGATAATCTCGATCGCTATCAGTTCAATTCACTGTTGCTCAATACTTTGATTGACCAACAGGATAGTGCACAGCTTTTTTCCCGTATCAGGGCTTCGGGTGGGTTACCGTATGGCCCCTACGGCGAGATCTACTGGCAAAAGCAACTCGATGAAATGTCAGAACTTGCTGAACAGGTGCGTAGTGAAAGAGTGGAACACGCCAGTATTGAACTGGATCTACCGGTGGGTCACGTCCGGCTCACCGGCTGGCTGCACCAGGTGCAGGAGAATGGCCTCTTACGCTGGCGGCCAGCGGCACTGTTGGCACGGGATGGTCTATTGTTATGGATTGAACATTTAGCCTATTGCGCAGCCGGTGGAACAGGAGACAGCCGTATGTATGGGCGAAGCGGCACCGCCTGGCGTTACAGCGCTTTATCCCCGGAACGGGCAATGCAGCATCTGGAGGATCTCATTGCGGGATATCAACAGGGGATGAGCGAGCCGTTGGTCCTGCTGAATAAAAGTGGCTGGGCCTGGTTGATGCAATGTTTTGATCAAAGTAGCGGAGGCATTAGTCACGATGCTGAAAAGCAGGAGAAAGGGCGCAGTAAATTACTGCAGGCCTGGCAGGGGGATTATCGTGTCCCCGGCGAAGGTGCCGATCCTTATATTCAGCGTGTTTTCCGTCAGATAAATACACAGAAGCTGGAGATAATTGTCCGCGAAGCTGAGCGCTTCCTCCTGCCTATTGCCCGCCACAATCTGGCATAGTAAAAGCTCAGGGGGTTACGGCAGGTTAAAGGTGGATTTTGGCAATTCTATGCCGCAAAAAATTCAACAACTAACCACCGCTTATGGGGTCTGAAAGATATCAAAAGCAGAAAACTGATTACTGAGGTTCACGAGTCGTTGAACCATTTTTTTATATTGCCTGTGGGCATATTTATCTGATTGAGGGAGAGTGGCAATGCTAAAACAGCTTACCCGTGTTTGCGGGTTACTGTTGTTATCGGTCTTTTGGGTTCCTGTTGTATGGTGCGTAACTGACTGGCAGCCGTATTCACAAGCCATCAATAAAAGTCAGAATGATCCGCGTCAGTACCAGGCAATAAAATTGGCTAATGGTCTCACCGTATTGTTAGTTTCTGACAGTGAAGCCAGTAAATCTCTGGCGGCGCTGGCTATCCCGGTAGGTTCTCTGGAAGATCCGGATTCTCAACTGGGGTTGGCTCACTACACCGAGCATATGCTGTTGATGGGTTCCAAAAAATATCCTGAGCCCGAAAGTCTGTCTGAATTCCTCAAAAAACACGGTGGCAGCCATAACGGCAGCACTGCTTCCTACCGCACGGCGTTTTATCTTGAGGTTGAAAATGATGCGCTAGAGCCTGCGGTCGATCGCCTGGCGGATGCTATCGCCGAACCTCTTCTTGACCCTACTAATGCCGATCGTGAACGAAACGCGGTCAATGCCGAGCTGACTATGGCGCGTGCGCGTGACGGCATGCGTATGGCGCAGGTCCGGGCTGAGACTCTCAACCCGCTACATCCGAGTGCCCGCTATTCTGGCGGGAATCTGGACACCCTGAAAGATAAACCTAATAGCAAATTGCACGATGAGCTGACGGCGTTTTATCTCCGTTATTATTCAGCCAATTTGATGGTGGCGGTGATTTACAGTAATAAACCTTTGCCGGAACTGGCGCAAATGGCCTCTGACACTTTTGGCAAAATTGGCAATCACAATGCTGAGGTGCCTGCTATTACGGTGCCGACCCTGACTGACGCACAGAAGGGCGAGATCATTCATTATGTCCCCGCACAGCCACGCAAGCAGTTACGAATAGAGTTTGCTATTGATAACAATAGCGCGGCATTTCGCAGTAAAACAGATACCTACATTAGTTATCTCATTGGTAACCGCAGCTCGAATACGTTGTCTGACTGGCTGCAAAAAGAGGGGCTGGCTGACGGGATCAACGCCGGTGCTGATCCGATGGTTGACCGTAACCAGGGTGTGTTTACTATCTCGGTATCGCTGACAGATAAAGGGTTAGCGCAGCGAGATAAAGTGATTGCAGCCATCTTTAGTTACCTTGCCGAAATGCGCCAACAGGGCATCAGGCAGGATTATTTTGACGAAATTGCGCATGTTATGGCGCTAGACTACCGCTACCCCGCCCTGACACGCGATATGGATTATGTTGAATGGCTGGTAGACACCATGCTGCGTGTTCCGGTTGAGCATGTTCTTGATTCACCTTACCTCACCGACCAGTTTGATCCGGCCGCGATCAGTTCACGTCTTGATGAGCTGACTCCTCAAAACGCGCGCTACTGGTATATCGGCCCTGATGAACCGCACAACAAAGTCGCCTATTTTGTTAATGCGCCGTATCAGGTCGACAAAGTACCGGCCGAAAAATTTGAACAATGGAAAAAGGAAGGGCAGCAAATCTCACTCGCGCTGCCTGCTTTGAACCCTTATATCCCTGACTCGCTGGCGCTGGTTAATAAAGAGGGTGCTGCCAACAAACCTGAATTGGTGGTCGAGAAAAAAGGGCTGCGGGTCTTCTATATGCCGAGTCGCTATTTTTCCGCTGAACCTAAAGCGAATGTCACAGTATCATTTCGAAATGCACAGGCGCTTGATAGTGCCAAAAATCAGGTACTGTACGGCCTGACGGATTATCTGACCGGCGTGGCATTTGATGAGCTGAGCTATCAGGCTTCAATTGGAGGAATCAGTTTTGCTACTTCGCCGGACAACGGGTTGCAGTTTACCGCCAGTGGTTTTACTGAACGACTGCCTGTCTTACTCAACAAGCTAGTTGACAGCTATCCGGATTTCAAACCGACTCAGGAACAGCTGGATCAGGCGAAGTCATGGTACCTCGAACGGCTTGCCTCCGCCGATAAAGGCAAAGCCTTTGAGTTGGCTTTACAACCGGTACAACTGGTGTCTCGCTTGCCTTATACCGAGCGGGAGGTGCGTGAAAAACTGGTTGCGGGTATCACGCTGGAACAGGTGAATGCTTACCGTGAAAGCCTGATCCACAATGCTGCCGTTGAGATCATGGTGGTTGGAAATATGACGTCGCCTCAGGTTAAGGCTATGTCCGAGGAGATAGTCAATAAAATCGGTGCCCACGGTACCCAGTGGTGGCGAGGTAGTCAGGTTGAAATTCATCACCCACAAAAGGTTAATATCCAGCGTCAGGGCAGCAGTACTGATTGCGCACTGGCGGCAGTCTATGTGCCGACGGGATACGATGAAGTTCAGAGCATGGCCTACAGTTCACTACTCGGACAGATTATTCAGCCATGGTTCTACAGCCAGCTGCGTACTCAGGAGCAGTTGGGATACGCCGTGTTTGCCTTCCCAATTCCGGTCGGCAAACAGTGGGGTATCGGTTTCCTGCTCCAAAGCAACAGTAAGCAACCAGACTATCTCTATCAGCGCTATCTGGCGTTCTATCCTCAGGCAGAGAAACGTCTGCGCGAAATGAAAAATGATGAGTTCGCCCAATACAAACAGGGGCTGATGAACGAGATGCAGCAGCGGCCGCAAACCCTGGATGAAGAGTCCGATCGTTTTGCCAATGATTTTAGCCGTGGTGACAGCCGCTTTGAGACGCGCAATAAAGTTCTCGCCGTCATTAATGGTCTGACGCAGAACCAACTGGCAGATTACTTCCATAAGGGCGTAATCAAAATGCAGGGACTGGCAATGTTGTCCCAGGTCTCCGGTAATGATGGTAAACCTGCTGCTTATGCCGCGCCGGCAGGTTTTAAAACCTATCCAGACACCTCTGCATTACAGAAAACCTTTCCTCATCGTGTGAGTCAATAATGGCAGAGAGTGCTGCGCAAAAACTGGTTCCCCTCACGCTACCGCTCACCGGGGCCAGGCTGATTGAGGCGTCGGCGGGGACGGGAAAAACGTTCACACTGGCCGTGCTCTATTTACGTCTATTGCTGGGTTTAGGTAAAAATGCGGCTTTTCCGCGCAGCCTGACGGTGGAAGAGATTCTGGTAGTGACCTTTACTGAGGCGGCGACCGAAGAGTTACGCGGGCGTATACGCAGTAATATTCATGAGTTGAGGCTCGCGTGTGTGCGTGGGCAAAGTAGTAATCCGATAATGACGGCGTTGATGGCGCAAATTGACGACTTGCCTTTTGCTGCACAAACCTTATTGGCCGCCGAAAGGCAGATGGATGAAGCCGCGATTTATACCATTCACGGTTTTTGCCAGCGGATGCTGACCCACAACGCTTTTGAGTCAGGGATCTTGTTTGAACAAACGTTAGTGCAAGATGAGCTGCCGCTTCGTCGTCAGGCCTGCGCGGATTTTTGGCGTCGTCATTGCTATCCGTTGCCGTTGAGTATTGCGCGGGCTATTTCTCAGGAGTGGAGTGGGCCAGAAGCTCTGTTAAGCGATCTCTCACCGTATCTGCATGGTGAGATGCCAAAACTACGCCAGCCGCCTGCCGATGATGAAACAATAGAAATCCGTCATCAGCGGATAATCAGCCGCATTGATACTGTTAAAAGCCAGTGGCGCGCTGCGGCGGCCGATCTTGGGGCTATTATTGCTGATTCCGGCGTCGATAAGCGCAGTTACAGTACCCGTTTTTTACCCCTGTGGCTGGATACCGTCGGCCAATGGTCTTTGCAGGAAACGCAAGATTACACCCTGCCAAAAGAGCTGGAGCGCTTCCGGCAGTCAGTGCTGTTTGAGAAAACGAAAAAGGGTAACCCGCCACAACATCCGCTCTTTGACGTCGTCGATGCGATTTATACTGAACCACTGTCCCTGCGTGATCTGATTATCGCCCGCGCGCTGGGTGAGATACGTTTCACCATTCAAAAAGAGAAACGCCAGCGAGCTGAACTGGGCTTTGACGATCTGCTGAGTCGGCTGGACGGTGCCTTACAGCAACCCGGCGGAGAACTGCTGGCGCAGACGATTCGTAGCCGTTATCCGTTGGCGATGATTGATGAGTTCCAGGACACCGACCCCCAGCAATACCGGATATTCCAGCGCCTGTACGTTAATCAGCCACAGTGCGGTCTGCTGTTGATTGGTGATCCCAAACAGGCGATTTATGCTTTCCGTGGCGCAGATATTTTTACCTACATGCGTGCCCGTTCGCAAGTTAGTGCTCACTATACAATGGACACTAACTGGCGCTCATCCGTTAGCATGGTAAATGGTGTCAACCGCCTGTTTTCTCAGGTAGATTCGCCTTTTCTTTTTTCGCAAATTCCCTTTTTACACGTTGCACCGGCACCTAAAAATGCCGACCTGGCTTTTGAATTTGCCGGTGTGAAACAACCCGCTTTGCATTTCTGGTTACAGCCGGGGGAAGGCGTTGGAGTAAGCGATTACCAACAACTCATGGCACGGCAGTGCGCTGCACAAATCCGTGACTGGTTGACTGCCGGCCAGCAGGAGCAGGCATGGCTGGTGAATGCTAAAGGTCGTCAGCCCGTACAGGCATCGGATATCACGGTTCTGGTCCGTAGCCGTGCTGAAGCAGCGTTAATTCGCGACGCACTCAGCGGTCTGAATATTCCTTCGGTTTATCTTTCAAATCGCGACAGCGTGTTTGATACCGCCGAAGCGAAAGATATTTTATGGATCCTGCAGGCTGTTCTGGCCCCCGAGCATGAACGCACCTTGCGAAGCGCCATGGCAACAGGCGTTATGGGGCTCGATGCGCTTACGCTTGACCGGCTGAGTAACGATGAGCGTGCGTGGGACGCACTCGTTGATGAGTTTGATGGGTACCGGCAGCGGTGGATGCGTCGCGGTTTTTTGCCGATGCTGAAGTCATTAATCAGTCATCGTCACCTGGCCGAAAATTTACTGGCTATGAACGGCGGAGAGCGGCGCCTTACCGATTTATTGCACCTGGGGGAACTGTTGCAGGAAGCCGCGGCTCAACTCGACAGTGAGCACGCTCTGGTACGCTGGGTAGCACAGCAGATATCGGCCCCTGACCGGCAGTCACAAAGCCAGCAGTTGCGTCTGGAAAGTGACCGGCATCTGGTTCAGGTGGTGACGATCCATAAATCTAAAGGACTGGAGTATCCGCTGGTCTGGCTGCCTTTCATCAGCAACTTCCGCCAGCAGCAACAGGGGCTGTATCACGATCGCGACACCTTTTCCGCCATGCTCGATCTCAACAACGACGAACAGAGCCAGATGCTGGCCGAAGAGGAGCGTTTGGCAGAAGATCTCCGGCTGCTGTACGTTGCGCTAACCCGTTCTGTTTACCACTGTAGCGTGGGCATTGCCCCGTTGATTCAGGGAACACGAAAAAAACAGGGCAACACCGATTTACACCTCGGCGCATTGGGTTATCTGGTACAACAGTCCCAAGCGGCTGACGCCCAGGGGCTAAGCCAGTATTTATCAGGGTTAAGTTGTGATGACGTAGTGTTTTCAGTCATTGATTCCCCCGAACAAACACCATGGATACCCCCTGCTGACATAAGCAAAACGCTTTTAGCGCGGCAGGTTGAGCGAAAAATTCAGGATAACTGGCGGGTCACCAGTTATTCCGGTCTGCAACAGCACGGGACAGCACTGGCGCAAGACTTACTGCCGAGACTTGATGTCGAAGCGGCGGGCGAGCAGCAACCTGCTGCTGAGCCGCAGATGAGTGCACACACCTTCCCGCGGGGGGCTTCGCCCGGTACTTTCCTGCACAGTATTTTTGAGGAGATCGCCTTCGACCAGCCGGTAGATGAAGAATGGCTGCTTGAGAAGCTGAGTGCTCAGGGGCTGGATCCCGCATGGCTGCCGGTGCTGAAAACCTGGATAGATGCCATTTTACAAACGCCACTGGGTGAACCGGAGTTAACACTGAGCGCACTGGACAGTGAGAAATTACAATCAGAACTTCAATTTTACCTGCCTATCGACGGTCTGCTGCAGGCCCCTGATTTGGATGCAGTCGTTAAACGCTACGACAGCTTGTCCGCGCTCTGCCCGCCACTGAATTTCCAACAGGTAAAGGGCATGTTGAAAGGGTTTATCGATTTGGTCTTTTACTGGAACGGTCGCTATTACCTGCTTGACTATAAATCTAACTGGCTGGGCGAAGACAGCATTGCCTATACCGAACCCGCGATGGAAAGTGCCATGGCTGAACATCGCTATGATTTGCAATATCAGCTCTATACGCTGGCGTTGCATCGTTATTTGCGTCATCGCGTCTCCGGTTATGACTATCAGAAGCATTTTGGTGGCGTTATCTATCTGTTTTTGCGTGGAATGAATGCGGAACATCCTGGCAACGGCGTTTTTCGCCGCCGGCCATCTGAGGCGTTTATTAACTGCCTCGACCGGCTATTTAGAGGGGAGGCCGTCGCAGATGAACAGCCTGTGGAAGGCAGCTTATGAACCTCTTATATGAACAAGCGCAGAACTCAGGTGTGCTGAGAGCCCTGGATGTACAGTTCGCCCGTATGATTACGGGCGATGACATGGCGGGGAGAGACCAGGCTGCACTGATGCTCGCTGCCGCCTGTCTGAGTGCCGAAGCGGGTAGTGGCCATGTATGTCTTCATCTGGAGCAACTTCAGCCGGATATCCTGTTTGATGGGCGTTTCCCTACGCTGGCGGGTGCACTCTGGCAGTCCGCCGGTGAGCCGGATACCGAAAGGTGGCTGGCACTGCTTGGGCAGCATCCATCAGTGAGTGATGGTACGCGCCCTGCGCCGCTGGTACTGAATGAGCACCGCCTTTATTTACAGCGCATGTGGCAGAGTGAAGGCGAAGTGGCGGCGTTTTTCAATACCGGGCAGTCAGTGGACTCCTCTCTCATGGTTGATGAAAACAGGCTCAGGGAGATCCTGGATTCTCTGTTTGGCGAGGCGATGCCTGGACAGGACATTGACTGGCAGAAAGTGGCAGCTGCCGTCGCAGCTACACGGCGTATCTCAATTATTTCCGGTGGGCCTGGCACGGGTAAGACGACCACGGTGGCCAAACTGCTTGCGGCCTTGGTTCAGCTTTACCCAGAGCAGAAATTACGTATTCAGCTGGCAGCACCGACGGGGAAAGCGGCGGCGCGTTTAACCGATTCTCTCGGTCAGGCCAGCTTGAAATTACCGCTCAGTGCAGCAGAACGGGAAATTTTCCCGGCTGAAGCCTCAACGTTGCATCGTCTGTTGGGAGCTCAACCCGGCAGTCAGCGTATGCGCTATCATCGTGGTAACCCGTTACATCTCGACGTGCTGGTGGTCGATGAAGCTTCAATGGTCGATTTACCCATGATGGCACGTCTTATCGAAGCGCTGCCGGAACAGGCAAGGGTGATATTTCTTGGAGACCGTGATCAGTTGGCATCGGTTGAGGCCGGCGCGGTGCTGGGGGATATCTGCCGCTTTGCCGAGCAGGGCTACAGCCCGGAACGCGCGGCCCAGCTCAGTCTTTTAACGGGTTGTGAGTTAAAACCAACGCCAGTTGAGCAGCCGGCGAAAGTGCGTGACAGCTTGTGTCTGCTGCGGCGTAGCTATCGCTTCGATGCCGGTTCGGGCATTGGTCGTCTGGCCACTGCAGTGAATGCGGGCAACGGTGCAGAAGCGATAAGTATTCTGGCAAAAGGTCTGCCCGATGTCAGGGGTTACCCGTTGAATGAAACGGACGATTTTCAGTTTTTGCTCGATGCTTGTGTGAGCGGTTATAAACCTTATTTGCAGGAGGTCGCTCAGGGGGGGGCGGCTGATGCCATTCTTGAAGCCTTTGGTCGTTTTCAGGTGCTCTGTGCTTTGCGTGAAGGGCCTTTTGGTGTGAAGGGGCTGAATGAGCGCATTGAACAGTTGCTTAACCGTAAAGGGCTTATCCGTCGCCCCGCGGCGCTGGCAGGCAAATGGTACGCTGGCCGTCCTGTAATGATTAGCCGGAATGACAGTGCATTGGGATTATTTAATGGCGATATCGGTATCGCTTTACAGGATGAACAAGGCGAGTTGAGAGTCTGGTTCCAGCTTCCCGGTGGAGAAGTTAAATCTGTGCAGCCAAGCCGTTTGCCGGCGCATGAAACGGCTTTCGCTATGACGGTGCATAAATCTCAGGGATCAGAGTTCGAGCATACGCTGTTGGTGTTGCCCAACCACTTCCTGCCAGTCCTGACCCGAGAATTGGTCTATACCGCAATTACCCGTGCGAAAGCGAAGCTTTCACTGTATGCCAATGAAAAAGTATTCAGTATTGCGACCCGCACGCGTACCCTGCGCCGCAGCGGGCTGGTACAGAGGCTCAGTGAGCAGGAATAGTTACTGGCTGACAATCTATTAGCGAAAACGGGACGCTTTCATGCAAGTGGAAGCGTCCCGTTATTGTTTAATCTGATCAGTTCAGAGCTCGGTCAGCAGAATCTTAGAGCGGCGCTGATAGTTATACATCTCCTGCTTTTGAATGGGCAGAACGTCAACTTCGGCTGGTTTAAAACCACGCTCCTGGAACCAGTGAATGCTGCGCGTGGTCAGCACGAACAGACGGTCCAGACCCATCTGTTTGGCCTGACTGGCAACCCGTTTGAGCAGCATTTCACCGCGTGACGAGCTGCGATAATCCGGATGAACTGCCACGCAGGCCATTTCGCCGATATGCTCTTCCGGGAACGGGTAGAGCGCGGCACAAGCGATGGTCAGGTTATCGCGCTCGATAATCGTAAATTTATCGATCTCCATCTCCAGTTGCTCACGCGAGCGGCGAACCAGAATACCCTGCTGCTCAAGAGGACGGATCAGTTCGAGTATGCCACCGATATCATTGATGGTGGCACGGCGAACTTGCTCGGCACTCTCCATCACGATTTGCGTGCCGATACCGTCACGGGAAAACAGCTCCTGAACCAGTGCGCCATCTTCCTGATAACTGATGAGATGGCTGCGTCGTACTCCGCTGCGGCAGGCTTTTACTGCACCACGCAGAAAACGCACGGTGCCGGACTGATAGTCGCCGCTCGCTTCCATGGTCTCAATGCGTATCTGCGCATCATTAGGGAACAGCTCGGAGATAATGTTGTCATCTTCATCAATCACGCCCTGTGATGAACAGAAGCCAATCATTTTCTCGGCTTTCAGCTTTATTGCCAGCTGTGTGGCGACCTCTTCGGAGGTGAGATTGAAGCTCTCGCCGGTAACGGAGACCGCAACCGGGCCTAATAACACGATAGCGTTGCTGTCGAGCTGACGGTGAATGGCCTCTTCATCAATTCGACGGATACGGCCAGTGTGACAGTAATCAATGCCATCATCGACGCCCAGAGGTTGAGCAATAATAAAGTTGCCGCTGACCACGTTGATGTGAGCCCCCTGAAGTGGCGTGTTATTCAGGCTCATTGAAAGACGTGCGGTGATATCGAGCTGTAATAAACCGGCGGCTTGCTTTACCAGTTCAAGAGTACGTGCATCTGTAACACGGGTGTTTTTATGGTAGATAGGCTCATAATTATGCTCCGCAAGATTCTCATCAATTTGCGGACGTGCGCCATACACCACCACCAAGCGGATGCCAAGACTGTGCAGCAGGCCGATATCGTTGACGATATTCGTGAAGTTCTCATGTTCAATCGCTTCACCACCGAGCATGACAACAAAAGTTTTGCCACGGTGCGCATTGATGTAGGGAACCGAGTGGCGAAATCCCTGGACCAGTTCAGTACTACGTTCCTTCACGGCAAAACCTCATTTGAATTTTTATTCGTAATTTCTGTATTTTTATTCTTTTGGGTCGATGTGGCAAGTAAGAAATCTCTGTTTTTGTTCCCTTCTCCTTCACAAATCGACAACAACATCAAAAATCAACGGCCGGTTTAAGCATGACAGGGAGGGATCGATTGGTTAGAATTTTCCCCTTGAGCCTGTAAGAGGCTATTTTTTTTATTTTTTAGCTCAGATTAGAGCCCTTATCTTTGAGACTGCATGACTGACGAAAATCACAATTTAGGCCGAAGACGGCTGTTACAAAGCGTAGCCGCCTCTTGGATGTTAAGCGTCAGCCGGATCGGTTTTGCCGCCAGTGCGCAGGTGGTGGCAGTTCGCGTGTGGCCCGCCTCTGCGTATACCCGCCTGACGCTGGAATCCAGCACTCCTCTGAAATATAAGCAATTCCTGCTGGCCAATCCTCACCGGGTGGTCATTGATATAGAAGATGTACACCTTAATAGCGTTCTTAAGGGTGTCGGCCAGCAGATTCAGCAGAGCGACCCTTTTATTAAACAGGCCAGAGTGGGGCAGTACGACCAGAAAACGGTTCGTCTGGTGATGGAGCTCAAACAGCCGATTAATCCGCATGTTTTTACTCTTAAACCGGTGGCCGGTATTCATAACCGCCTGGTGGTAGATCTTTACCCGGCAGACGGTGCGGTCAGTACAGATGATGATCCGTTGTTGGCGCTGCTGGAGGATTACAATAAAGGTGATGTTGCACGAACATTGCCGCCGGAAACGGCAAAAGATGGTAAGGCAGGGCGTGAGAGGCCACTGGTGATCATGTTGGATCCGGGGCATGGCGGAGAAGATCCCGGCGCGATTGGTAAATATAAAACCCGCGAAAAAGACATCGTGTTGCAGATTGCGCGCAAGCTTCAAAAGCTTATTCAGCGCGAGCCGAATATGAAAGTGCACATGACACGCAATGAGGATGTCTTTATTCCTTTAAAAGTACGAGTAGCCAAAGCGCGTAAATTGCACGCCGACCTGTTTGTTTCTATCCATGCGGATGCTTTTACCAGCCGTGCAGCGCGGGGCTCCTCCGTGTTCGCCCTGTCTACCAAAGGAGCGACCAGTTCCGCCGCACGCTTTCTCGCACAAACTCAGAATGAGTCGGACCAAATTGGTGGGGTTAGTAAAAGTGGCGATCGCTATCTCGATCACACCCTATTTGATTTAGTGCAGACCGCCACCATCAATGACAGTCTCAAATTTGGTAAAGAAGTACTGTCGCGTATGGGGAAGATAAATCATCTGCATAAAAACAAGGTCGATCAGGCGGGGTTTGCCGTGCTTAAAGCACCGGATATTCCCTCTATTCTGGTAGAGACAGCGTTCATCAGTAATGTTGAAGAGGAGCGGAAACTGAAAACCAGCCACTTTCAACAGAAGGTTGCAGAGTCGATTCTGGCAGGTATTAAAGCCTATTTTGCCCAGGGTGGGATGTCGGCGAGAAGATAATATGCGGCGGGTCAGTCGAGGTATCAGGGACTGGCCTGCATTTTTTGATTTTATCAGACGTCAGAAACAAAAAAACACCCGTTAAGGTGTCCGATATGCTTTTACTGCTTGTTTGTAGTTGGTTGCGGGGGCCGGATTTGAACCGACGACCTTCGGGTTATGAGCCCGACGAGCTACCAGGCTGCTCCACCCCGCGTCCGTCACTACAATATACTGCTTATTCTTTACTACCCATCCATACTGCTGTTGGTTGCGGGGGCCGGATTTGAACCGACGACCTTCGGGTTATGAGCCCGACGAG
>CAMLBO010000097.1 GCA_946478305.1 uncultured Enterobacterales bacterium | reverse complement strand
ACCGGAAACAGTGTGAAGGTCAGGGGGCGTTTCCGGTCGAAAAGGACTGTTAGACGCAGCCCTTACTTATAGACTTCAGCCGTAGCGCTGAAACGTCCTTTTTCACGGGCAGCGATCACAACGAAATACTTGCCACCTTTTTCATCGGCCAGACGTGAAAGCACGGCTTTCGTGTCCATGGGATCAGTTGTTTGACCCGACGTATCCACTACACCGATTTTTTCATACTTAGCAGCTTCTTCACGGGTGATCTCTTTTGCGGCCATTGCGCCGAAAGAGACAGTACCCAACAGAACCGCTGCCACAATCATTTTTAAAGTCTTCACAATCACTCCTTTTGATATGCCTGAAGGCCAGTTTCGTTGTCCTTCTTGGACAACTTGCTCATATTATCTCCACAACCCGCAAACACAACAAGAACAAACTCGTAAATAAATCTTATTCAGCGTGATAACCGCGCCTGGCCCGCAGGCGTGCACATTATGCTGTTGTTCTTCGAAATATCGGTCGTGTTTACTTTCCCCACGCCAAAATCGCATCCAGCACATCCTGCGGTCTTTCCAGTACCGCAAGATGAGTCCTGGCCTTCTCAAGGCGTTGCACATTGAAGAAGTCATGCTGTGCAGCGAATTGTTGTTGCAGGCTCAGATAATTATCATTTCTGTCGAGGGAATAAATGTGCAGCATTTTCGGCGGATTCTTGAGCCGTTCGAGGCGGTGAAGCGGTGAACCATATTGAAGATAGGCATCACGGATGACCTGGCCGGCGAGTCGCCAGAGTTGGAAATTGGACTCAGCCATCTCCGTTTTCATATGATACATCACGGTCGGTGAGTGACTTCCTGCCAGCCAGAATTCAAACAGTTGATCCCGTGCGTGCAACCATTGATCCTCACGTTGCATCTGATCAAGTGAAGTGAAGAATTCAGGCGCAGGATGATTCATGATCCAATCAAGATACACCGCCGCAGACGCACGTTCTTGCAAACGCTCCACCAGATCAACAGCGGCCCAACTGGCATGGGCAACCGATATCGGCACCACTTGCGTTAACCCTAAATGATCAATCAGCGCCAGTGCATCTTCAACCAACGATGCACCGTCAAAATCCTGGCCATCCGTGGAGGATTTCCCGTGGCCGCGCCAGTCAATACTGACAACCCGAAAGTGTGCAACTGCCCGTGCGGCAAAGTCAGCAAAGACCGTTTTCGGCTGGCACCAGCCCGGCATTAGGAACAGCGTCGTGCCGCCTGAACCGCTGTCCTGATAATCAATCTGCGTATGAAATGTGGATAAAATCGGCATCTGGGCGTCCTGTCACGAAATGAGTGAGCCCACACCCTAGCCGACTCTTCATTAATTTAACAATGTTTTTCTTGTTAAATTAATTCATGCGGACAATTACTCCCCTACATCCCCCTTCCACCCGCCACCGAGCGCTGCGATCAATTTCACACTGGTCACCATCTGGGTGCTGAGCAGCGACAGAACGTTCTGCTGTTGGCTGAGGCTGGTATTTTCGGTAGTAGCGACATCGAGATAATCAATCATACCGGCCTGGTACTGGTTATAGGTGACACGGGCCGACTCTTTGGCCGCATCGGCGGCGCGCTGCTGGGCCAGAGTCTGGGCGTCGAGGGTATGCAGTTCGACCAGATAGTCCTCAACTTCCTGTAAAGCCACCAGCACGCTCTGGCGATAGGCAGCAACCTGCGCATCATAGGCTGCTTCAGCCTGCGCGACTTTGCCACGCGTTGCGCCAAAATCCAGCACGGTCTGGCTAAGTTCCGGCCCCAACGACCAGACGCGGTTCGGCAGGGAGAACAAATTATGCAACGCGTCGCTGGTAAAGCCGCCGCTGGCACTGAGCGTCAGATCTGGATAATAGGCAGCGGTTGCCACACCTACGGCAGCATTGGCCGACGCCATATTGCGCTCAGCGGCAGCAATGTCAGGGCGGCGTTGCAGCAGCTGCGAAGGCATACCCGGGGGGATTGACGGTAAAGTAAATTTGATTTCGCGCGCAGTCAGAGTGAACTGCGCCGGAGGTTTACCGATCAGTACTGCAATCGCATGCTCCATTTGGGCACGCTGCCACTGCAGCTGCAGTGCAGACGCGCGGGTACTCTCCAGTTGGGTTTGTGCCTGTGCCAGTGTGGCACGCGAGGTATTTCCGCCCACATATTGGTTCTCTATGATGGTCTGGTAACGCTCATAAGCCGCAATGCTTCGGTTATACAGGGCAATTTGCTCGTCCATGACTCGCAGTTGAAAATAGTCCTGCGCCAGCTCGGACTGGGCGCTAAGGGTGGCATCCGCCAGATCGGCCTTACTGGCCTGAGCGCTGGCTTTATCCTCTTCGACCGTGCGGCGCAGTTTACCCCATAAATCCAGTTCCCAGCTGGCGCTGAGTTCAGCGGATTGCTTGTTGGTTACCGCCTGTGAAGTCCCACTGCGGGTGCTGCCAGCGGAGGCGTCAACTGACGGATAGAGCCCGGAATGCGCCTGCGTTACCAGCGCCTGCGCCTCGCGATACTGCGCGGCATACTGCGCGACGTTCTGGTTAGAAATCTGTACCTGACTTAATAGTGACGACAACTCAGGATCCTGATAAACCGCCCACCAGTCTCCCTTGGTCTGATTATCCCTCGGCACTGCGGCAGTCCAGCCTTTGGCCTCTTTGAACTCGAGTGATAACGGTGCCGATGGCCGCTGGTAGTCCGGACCGACAGTGCAGGCGCTGACCAGCAGCGCTAAAACCAGCGGTGCCAGACGGAAAATAACAGAACGCGGGTTACGGGAAGTCATCTGCATCATTTCGCTTTTCAAAGAGTGAATCATGAATCTCTTCGCTATGGATTTGTCAGCCATATAGAAATTAGTCATGTGAGTCGGCCTGTGGCGATGGCGTAGTGTGCGGGCGTATGCGATGCCATAAACGGCGTGTCGCCCGGCTTGAACGATCCATATATAAATAGACCACCGGCGTGGTGAACAAGGTCAGAATTTGGCTCAGCGCCAACCCACCGGCGATCGCCAGCCCAAGCGGGCTGCGCAGGTCTGCATCACCACCGCTGCCGAGCGCCAGCGGCAACGCACCGAAGAAGGCGGCCAGCGTGGTCATCAGAATCGGGCGAAAACGCATAAGACAGGCCTGGGTGATCGCCTGCTGCGGCGAGAGCCCCAGACGGCGTTCTGCATCGAGCGCGAAGTCGATCATCATGATCGCATTCTTCTTCACGATACCGATCAATAGCAAAATACCAATCAGCGCGATCACCGTCAGTTGCGTATTGGTCAGCAGCATCAGCAACAATGCCCCCAGTCCTGCTGACGGCAGCGTCGAGAGAATGGTCAGTGGGTGAATGTAGCTTTCATACAACATGCCGAGCACGATATAAACTGCTGCAAGCGCCGCGAGAATCAGCCAAGGCATCATTTTCACTGACGAATCAAATGCCTGTGCGGTGCCAGCAAATCCAGCCTGAACAGTGTCCGGTAAGCCAATTTGGGCCATCGCCGTTTTAATCAGCTCCTGGGCATCGCCAAGTGCCACACCATCGGCCAGGTTAAAGGCCAGCGTTGTTGTAGCAGACTGCCCCTGATGTGCCACTGACAGCGGCGCATTGGCGCCGCTGAAGTGGGTAAAGGCCGACAGCGGCACCTGATCGCCAGCATCGGTGACCACATACAGCTGATTGAGCACGTCCGGATTACTGGTGTAATCATCCGTCAGATTCATCACCACGTGATACTGATTCAGCGTTTTGTAGATGGTCGCGATCTGACGCTGACTGAAGGCATTATTGAGCAGTGTGTCGATCATCTGGACATTGACCCCGAGACGCGATGCCTTATCGCGGTCAATAGTCAGCATGACTTCCTGCCCACCGGTTTGTGAGTCGGTATCAACGCCGGTAAGCTGCGGTATTTTTTCCAATGCCGCCTTCACTTTAGGTCCCCATTCACGCAGCAAAGAGAGATCATCTGCCTGCAGGCTGTACTGGTATTGCGCATTGGCACTGCGCGCACCGACCCGCAGATCCTGAGCGGCCATCAGAAATAGCTGCGCCCCGGCCAGCTTGCTGGTTTTCGCCATCAGACGGTTAGCCACTTCATTCGCGGTAGCACTGCGCTGGGTATAATCTTTCAGCCGCACAAAGAATGTCGCGGTATTGCGTGATCCAAAACCACCGCTCCCCGCCGAACTCATCACCGCGTCTACGGCCGGATCGTCCTGAATGATTTTGCTGTATTCCAATACTTTAGGCTGGATCGACTGGAAAGAGGTGTTCTGGTCGGCGCGCATCATCCCCATCAGCATGCCGGTATCCTGATCCGGGAAGAAGCCCTTCTCCACCACGGTATAAAGATAGAAGTTGAGCATGATCGTCAGCAGCAGGCCAAATAACGTGATCAACTGATGGCGCATCACCCAGCCCAGCGCGGCGGCGTAGCCTGCCAACAGGCGATTAAGCGCACGTTCGATAATCCGGTAAATGCGCGGCTGGCGTTTTTCCACCGCCGGCTTACGGCGCAGGAAACGGGCGCAGAGCATCGGCGTCAGGCTGAGTGACACCAACATAGAAATAATCAGGGAAATAGTCAGCGTGACGGCAAATTCACGGAATAGCCGCCCAAGGATCCCCCCCATCAGCAGCAATGGAATAAACACGGCCACCAGTGAAAATGTCATCGACAGAACCGTAAAGCTGACTTCCTGCGCCCCTTTGATGGCTGCGCGCACCGGCCCCAGCCCCTCTTCAATATGCCGGGTGATGTTTTCCAGCACCACGATGGCATCATCGACCACAAAACCGGTGGCGATAATCAGCGCCATCAGCGACAGGTTATCCAGGCTATAGCCCAACAGATACATCACCGAGCAAGTACCAATCAGGGAGACCGGCAACGCCAGCGCCGGAATGATCACCGCCTGCAAATTACGCAGGAACACAAACACCACAACAATCACCAGAAACGTAGCTTCCAGCAGTGTCACTTCGGTGGCACGCAGCGAGCCGGAAATCGTTCCCGAACGGTCCAGTGCGATGTGTAATTCCACATCTCCCGGCAGGTTCTCTTCCATCTGCGGGAGCGCGCTTTTTATCGCCTGAATGGTCTCAAGAATATTGGCTCCAGCCTGTCGGGTAACACCCAGCATCACGGACGGTGTACTGTTGTAGTAACCAATATTGTATTTATCTTCCACTGAATCATAGACGTTGGCGATGTCACTCAGGCGGATAGCCGCACCATTGATATAGGTAACAATCAGCGTTTTGTACTGCGCCGCCGTGCTTTGCTGGCCGTTGCCTTCAATCATCCACGACTGGCCGGAGCCTTGCAAAACGCCTTTCGGCAGGTTGGTGGTGCTGTTGGCGATGGCAGCCCGGATGGTATCAAGGGAAATGCCGTAATGGCTGATTGCTTCCGGGCGCAGATCGATTCGTACGCCGGGCAGCGCCGAGCCAACCAGTGATACCTGCCCCACACCGTTAACCTGGGCAATTTTCTGTTGCAGCTGGCTGGAGGCGATGTCGTACAGCTCACCTTTACTGCGGGTCTTGGAGGTTAGCGACAGCATGATGATCGGAGAGTCGGACGGGTTCACTTTCCGGTAGGTTGGCAGTGACGGCATGCTGCTTGGCAAGAGTGCCCGCGAGGCGTTGATCGCCGCCTGCACGTCACGCGCCGCACCGTTGATCTCACGATCAAGATCAAACTGCAACACGACGGTGGTGGTGCTCTGCGAACTGCTGGACGTCATTTCGCTGACGCCTGCAATCTGTCCTAACGCCCGTTCGAGCGGCGTCGCTACGGTCGCGGCCATGGTTTCAGGGCTGGCCCCAGGCAAACTGGCACTGACCACGATCACCGGGAAATCCATCTGCGGCAACGGTGCCACCGGCAACAAACGGTAACCGAGCAGTCCCAGCAGCACAATAGCGCCGGTCAGCAGCAGCGTCGCTACCGGACGGAAGATGAAAAAGCGCGAGATGCTCATCTATCGATCACCAGCCGGGTGTTGTAAGCCCTGCTGTTTTTCCTCCAGCAGTGCGCGCTTTCTTCTCTGACGCGGATTCCAGCGGGTCGCAAGGCGGTCAAACATCAGGTAAATCACCGGCGTAGAGAAGAGCGTCAGCAACTGGCTGAAGATAAGCCCGCCGACGATCACCAGGCCCAGTGGCTGGCGCAGCTCTGCACCGGAACCACTGGCCAGCATCAGCGGCAATGCACCGAGCAACGCTGCCATCGTCGTCATCAGAATCGGCCGGAAACGCAGCAAGCATGCCTGATGGATCGCATCACGCGGTGACATGCCGTGTTTATTTTCGGCCTCCAGCGCGAAGTCGATCATCATGATGGCATTCTTTTTCACGATACCAATCAGCAAGATCACCCCAATCAGCGCAATCAGGCTAAATTCCGTATTGGCAAACAACAGTGAAAGCAACGCCCCCACAGCGGCAGATGGCAAGGTCGAAAGAATGGTCACCGGGTGAATAAAACTTTCGTACAGAATGCCGAGTACTACATACATAGTCAGCAATGCCGCCAGGATCAGCCACAGCGTATTGCCGGTGGCACTTTCAAAAGATGACGCAGCGCCTTGATAGCGCAGAGTAATACTGTCCGGCAACGAAATGTCGGCCAGTGTCTGCTTGATGGCGGTCTGAGCCTGCTCCAGTGAATAGCCATCTTTGAGGTTAAAGGAGACAGTCACTGCCGGGAACTGGTTCAGTCGCGCCTGCAGCAGGGCACCTGTACGCAGATGGATTTTAGCAATCGCGGTCAGTTTGACCATGCCCGCGGTCGAACGGGTCGAGGTCGTCGACGTCCCACTGGCCGACGTGCTGGTGGTCGAGCCCGAGGCGCTGGTCGTCGAGGTGCTGTTGGCATCCGTTGACGAAGCAGAACTGGTATTGCTGGTGGCCAGATAAATATCGTCGAATGAGGCCGGAGACTGCTGGAACTGCGGCGCCACTTCAAGCACCACGCGGTACTGGTTCGACTGAGTAAAGATAGTGGAAACCAGCCGTTGACCGAAGGCGTTATACAACGCCGTATCAACGTCAGCGGCGGTGATACCAAAGCGCGCGGCGGCATCGCGATCCAGCTCGACGTAAGCCACCTGCCCCTGATTTTGCAGATTACTGACTACGTCGCTAAATTCCTGCTGCTGGCTCAGTTTTTCAATCAGCTTTGGCGTCCAGGTGACCAGATTTTCGCTATCCGCATCATCAAGCGTGAACTGGTACTGGCTCGGCGTTACCTGGTCATCGACCGTCAGATCCTGTGAAGCCTGCAGGTACAGCTCAATACCCGGTACCGCAGCGGTTTCTTCTTTAAGACGGGCAATAATGGCCGGGGCACGTTCTTTACGCTGGTCAAAAGATTTAAGGTTGATCTGCAAACGGCCGCTGTTGAGGCTGGTGTTATTGCCGTCAACACCGATGGTTGATGACACGCTGTCCACCGCCGGATCCTGCAAAATAGCGGCGGTCAGCATCTGCTGACGGCGGCCCATCTCACCGAAGGAGACATCCTGCGAAGCCTGCGTTATGCCCTGAATCATCCCGGTATCCTGCGACGGGAAAAAACCTTTAGGTACAACCACATATAGCAGCGCCGTTAATACCAGCGTTGCGGCGGCCACCAGCAGCGTCAGGCGCTGATGATTTAGCACCACGATTAACATTCGGTCGTAACCTGCGATCAATTTGTCGAACAGCTGCCCCCCCTTACGGTAAAAGCGGCTCTGATTTTCTTCAGGAATATGGCGCAGTAAATAGGCACACAACATGGGGGTCAAGGTCAGCGAGACCACCATCGATACCAGAATCGACACCGCGAGCGTAATGGCGAATTCTCGGAATAACCGCCCGACCACGTCCCCCATAAACAGCAGCGGAATTAGCACGGCGATCAAGGAAAACGTCAGCGAGATAATAGTGAAACCAATCTGTGCCGAGCCCTTCAATGCCGCCTGCATCGGCGTTTCGCCCTCTTCTAATCGCCGGGTAATGTTCTCGACCACCACGATGGCATCATCGATAACAAAACCGGTAGCGACAGTCAGTGCCATCAGCGACAGGTTGTTGAGGCTGAATCCGCACAGATACATCACCCCGAAGGTGCCGACCAGGGAGAGGGGGACCGCTACGCTTGGGATAAGAGTCGCCGCAACATTACGCAAGAACAGGAAGGTGACCATCACCACCAGTGCAATCGACAGCATCAGCTCAAACTGCACGTCGCTGATCGAAGCGCGGATAGTTTGGGTACGGTCAGACAAAATGGTGACTTTGACCGAGTCCGGCAGCGCCTCCTGTAATTTCGGCAACTGCTGTTTGATGGCATCCACCACGGCAATCACGTTAGCACCCGGCTGACGCTGTACGCTGATAATGATCGCCGGTTGCTTATTCGCCCATGCAGAGAGGTACTGGTTTTCCGGTGCTTCGGAGAGCGTGGCGATATCGCGCAGACGCAGCGCAGCCCCGTTCTGATAAGTGACAATCAGGTTGCCGTATTCCGCTGCGGTGCGCAGCTGGTCGTTAGCGTCGATGGTGATCGAATGGTATTTGCCGTCAAATCCGCCTTTGGAGCCGTTGACGTTGCTGTTACCAATCAGCGTGTTGATATCTTCCAGCGTCAGGCTATGTGCCGCCAGTGCGCGCGGGTTGACCTGCACGCGAATAGCAGGCTGATTGCCCCCTGCCAGCGTCACCATACCGACACCGGAGATTTGCGACAGCTTCAGCGCCACGCGGGTATTGACCAGATCTTGCACTTTGGTCAGCGGCAGAGATTCAGAGGTCACCGCCAGCGTTAGCACTGCGCTGTCGGCCGGGTTGACCTTTTTGTAGGTTGGTGGATTGGGCAGATCTTTAGGCAGCAGGCTGGTGGCGGCATTAATGGCGGCCTGTACCTCCTGCTCGGCAACGTCGAGTGAGAGATCCAGTGAGAATTTTAGAGTGATGATTGAAGAGCCACTGGCGCTGGTCGAGTACATCTGGCTTAGGCCCGCCATCTGGCCAAGCTGGCGCTCCAGCGGAGCCGTAATGCCGGAGGCCATCACGTCCGGACTGGCCCCCGGATACAGCGTGGTCACCTGAATGGTCGGGTAATCCACCTGCGGCAATGCCGAGGTAGAGAGCATGTTGTAGGCAAAAATACCTGACAGCAGTACCGCCACCATCAGCAAAATAGTGGCCACTGGCCTTTGTATAAAGAGGCGTGAAGGATTCATTTCGACCCGCTGTCTTTACCGGAAGTCGCTTTATCCACCCCGCCATGTTCGGCACGCTGTTTAGAGGTGCCGGCAGCCTTACCGCTGCTCACCTCACCCGCCGCAGCGGCTTCAACAATTTGCACTTTGCTGCCATCGTTTAGTCGGTCAATCCCGGTAGTAACCACCTGCTCCCCCGGTTGAATACCGGTCAGCACGGCCACTTTATCATCGCCAAATGGCGGGCCAGATTTAACCTGACGGCGCTCAACTGTATTATCTGGTTTTATTACGTAAACAAAATCACCCGCTGCACTCAGTTGCAATGCGGCAGCCGGGATCACCGTGGCTTTCTCTAATGTTCCCACTTGTAAGCGGGCATTCACAAACTGGTTTGGATAGAGCTTTTCGTCATGGTTGTCGAATAGCGCTTTCAGCTTGATACTGCCGGTGCTGGTGTCGATTTCATTACTGATAAATTGCAGCTTCCCCTGCCCCAGTACGTCGCTGCCATCCTGATCAAAAGCCGTAGTGGGTAACTGCTGGCCACTGCGCAACGCTTTAAGCAGAGTTTGCAGGTTGCTTTGCGGAACACTGAACGTGACAGCAATCGGCTGAGTTTGGGTAATAGTGACGATACCTGTGGTATCAGAACTGCTAATCATATTACCGGGATCAACCAGTCGCAGTCCGACGTGGCCGCTGACCGGCGCGGTGATTTTAGCGAATTCAAGATTGAGTTTGGCGGCGGCAATCTGTGCCTGATCGGCTTTCACGGCACCGGCGTATTGACCCGCCGTCGCCATCTGGCTCTCCAGGTCCTGACGGGCAAGCGAGTCCTGTGCATAAAGTTTTTTGTAGCGGGCCAGGGTCAGCTCGGCGCTTTTGGCCAGCGCCTGATTTTGCGCTAAATCGCCCTGATACTGCTCCAGCGTCGCCTGATAGCTGCGTGGGTCAATCTGCGCCAACAACTGGCCCTGTTCTACTTTCTGCCCTTCAGTGAAATAGACTTTCATCAACTGACCGTTTACCTGGCTGGTCACCGTGACTGTCGCGTTGGCCACTACCGTCCCCAGAGCACGCAGGAACACCGGTACATCGGCCTGCTCGGCTTTCCCCGCCTGCACTGGCGTCACGGCACCGGCCATGGCTGCGCCGTGCATACCTGCGCGCATTCCGCCGCGTCCCGGCCCGCCATGCTTCGCCTCAGTCGTGGACGACGTGTGGTGGAAGGCAAAATACCAAACCAAAATTGCCGCGATAATCACAGCGATGACAAACCACAACCTTGTGCGGCGTTTGGAGCGGGAAGAGGCATTTGGCAGCATAACTTTCTTGGTTTCGCAGTAATTATAAGGAGAAAACAGCTGAATTTGGTCCTTCAACCAGACAGAATCATTATCCAGAAAATAGCCGCTGGCTGTTTTTAGGACAACGTAAAGATTACGTCAGCAATTGAGTTTATATGTGTCTATTGACTGAATGAATTCTAACAGTAAATTCAACGAGTGGGATGACCGTTTTCTCCCCAGCTGCCCCCCTCATTGCCGATGGCACTATTGTGACGCAGGATATTCCAGCCAAGGTTTTGGCGATGGGGCTACGATGTAAAGTGGCGTGCTAATTTCCGTAAACAACCTATTACAGCGGTAAATTCCGAATACCTCTCACATTGATAATTTGTATTGTTACGCCCCCGAGCTGTTGATATGTTGAGATAAAGTGTTTTTCCTTACTGGTTCTCATTGAGTTAACTACGAGGTGCGGCAAATCATTATGAGCGCAAATTTTCAGTCTAAGCCGGTTATTGGCGTCACGCTGGATAGCGAAGAAGCGGGCGGATACGCTGATTTTCCATGGTATGCATTACGCCAGAATTATATGGCAAGCCTGGCAGAGCTTGGCGCCATTCCACTGGCACTGCCCCATCACGGAGAGCTGGCCGATGATTATCTCTCATTATGCGACGCCATCGTGGTCACCGGCGGCGCATTCGATGTTCCTCCCGCTCTTTTCAATGAACACCAATCCAGCGAACAAGTCCGGCTTAAACCTGCGCGCACTGAGTTTGAAAGCGCCATCATTCAGGGCGCTATGCGCCGTAATATGCCGCTGCTGGGTATCTGCGGTGGACAGCAACTGCTGGCGGTATTAACCGGCGGCACACTGTATCAGCATATCCCAGATGCGCTTCCCGATGCGTTGGAGCACAGCACCACAGTCGATACCGAAAATGCCGGCGGCAAAAAACGCGCCCGCCATGAGGTAGAAATCTTTGCAGGGACGCTGCTCAGCCACTGTGTCGAGTCAACGCGTTATGAAGTTAACAGCTCTCACCATCAGGCGGTGAAAACAGTAGGTGAAGGTTGCCGCATTAATGCCGTCGCGCCCGATGGGGTGATCGAAGGCATCGAATGTGAGGGCTATGATTTTTGTCTCGGAGTGCAATGGCACCCCGAATACTTACAGCACCAGCAGGATAAACAACTGCTCGACGCGCTGATCAAAGCAGCGGTGCACTACCAGCAGACCATGCGCAGTAGCGGTCAGGCCATGGCACGGGCAATGAATCGTTTTGGTGACAACCCGCGATGACCTTAGCGAACCAAGCGGCCTTGCGCCATAAAACTGAACAGGCACTACGCGAGCTGGGTATTAATCAGACGGTTATCGCCCATCGTACGCTGCCCTTCTTTGAGGATATTGACGAGGCGCTGCTGGTCGTGGCTGAAATCGATGAAAACGGCAAACGCCATCGTCTTACTAAGCCTGCCGCCGGCGCATGGCTGGAGATGAAACAGGCCGCGCTGCAAGACGGTGTGGCGCTACTGCTGGTGTCCGCGTGGCGCAGCTTCGATTACCAGACGGACCTTATCCGCTTAAAACAGCAGAGGGGGATCGCACCCGAAACCTTTTTTACCGCATTGGCACCACCGGGTTGCAGCGAACATCACACCGGCCGGGCGGTGGATATCAATACGCCCGGCTGTGACGAAGTTATCGGCATATTTGGCGAGACGCTGGCGTTTCGCTGGTTAAAAGACAATGCCACCCGCTTTGGATTTTCCCTCTCCTTCCCGCCAGATAACCCATGGGGCTTCATTTATGAACCCTGGCACTGGTGCTGGAATCCCTGAGATCGCAATGCTTTGTAAGTGACGGTTTAATTTTTAGGCGTGGCAATATTCGTGGCCCACACTTTAATGCGGTTATCCAGGACCACGGTAAATCCTGATTTGAGGTCAGTGTAAAAACGGTTAGCTCGCTGCGTATCGCTGAGAATATAGGTTGTGATGCTGCCTTGCCCCATTGGGATGCAGCTATAGCTTACTGGGTGTGGCGTGCTGTTAAAAAGTAACGATGCCGCAGCTGCTTTTCCTTCACAGGCGCTTTCACTCACCACGGAAATAACTACACCAGCCCACTGGGTACCAGGCCCCGTAATAGTGATTAGTACGGGTTCGTCCTTCTCTGTCTGCGTTGCGCCATAAATAAAACCGTGTCCTGTTCGCCAGACGTTATATTCGTTGGGCATGTAATTGGCAAAACTTGAGGCTGTGAAAAATAAAAACAAGCAGGGAAATAAGCGATTTATCACTTTTTCGTCCTTAAAAATCATTCAGGCCACTTCTTGTAAGAATTCTTTTCATTCATCAAGTTAATCATTGCCAACGCTAAAAACGCAGCAGATTTCATCTGGCATAGGCTATTTAGTGAATGCCTCTTAAAATTTAGCTTAAGTTCACGCCAAAGCCAGCAACACACCTCATGTTCCCTGATACCCTTCGCTCCCCCACAACTTTCGTGCCCGGCAGGAATAATACGTCCTGAGACGGTTTTTAGTTGCCGCAATTGGTCAATTTGTGTATTTTTATGCAAATTAAGTGCATAAAACAACAAACACAACTGGAGTTACTATGTTTAAGTCATTAATTCTCGCCGGGTGCCTGCTCTCTTCCTTCGCGACATCAGCCTTTGCCGCCCAAACAACGTACGTCGTCGGCTCAGGGGGAACCTACCGTCCATTCGAATACGAAAATAGCCAGAAACAGCTGGAAGGCTTTGATATCGATATCATTAAAGCCATTGCTAAAGCCGAAAATTTTGACATAAAACTAGTCAATACGCCGTGGGAAGGTATCTTTGCCACGCTCAATTCCGGGGACCGCGACATCATCATTTCCGGCATCACCATTACCGATAAACGTCAGCAGATGGTGGATTTCTCGCACCCTTACTTCCCCGCTGAACAATCCATCGTGGTTCCGGCTGGCTCAAAAGTGGATTCCGTCTCTGCGCTGAAAGGTCAGAAAGTCGGCGTGGTGAACTCAAGCACCGGTGACATCGTGGTTTCTGATGAATTAGGCAAAAACAGCACCGATATTAAACGTTTCGACAATACCCCGTTGTTGCTGCAGGAACTGTCTGAAGATGGCATCGGCGCTGCCGTTGGCGATGTCGGCGTAGTGAAGTACTACATTAAATCCCATCCGGAGAAAGCCCTGAAGCTGGTGCCTGACAGCAAATTCCAGCGCCAATATTTCGGTATCGCCGTCGCGAAAGGCAATACCGAGCTGTTGGATAAAATCAACGCAGGCCTGAAAACCATCGTTGCTGACGGTACTTACGCCAAAATCTACGCCAACTGGTTTGATGCGAACGTTCCAACCCTGCCAGCCCAATAAGTATCTGTAGAGTTTGGATATTCAGTTTTGGAATTTTTTAAAATAGACAGGGGCGTTACCGCCCCTTCACAGGGAAAGGTATGACCGGATTTCGTTGGGAGATCATCTCTGAATATGCCCCGCTGTTTGTGCAGGGCGCGTGGATGACCATTAAGTGCACCATTATTTGCGTTATCTTAGGCACTACCTGGGGTCTGCTGCTTGGTTTGGGACGAATGGCGCGTGCCGACGACGGCCCATGGAAACTGATACTGCGTTTTGCCGTACAGTGGCCAGTACGGATTTATGTCAGCGCCTTTCGCGGTACGCCGCTGTTCGTGCAAATCATGGTGGTGCACTTTGCCCTGGTCCCGCTGTTTATTAACCCGCGTGACGGCATTTTAGTCAGCCATGGTTTGATGTCAGCCGACTTTGCCCGAGCGTTGCGCTCAGACTACGGTGCATTTTTATCCTGCGTGGTGGCAATAACCCTGAATGCCGGTGCCTATGTCTCTGAAATTTTCCGCGCCGGCATTCAATCGATTGATAACGGTCAGATGGAAGCATCGCGGGCATTGGGTATGGGCTGGGGCAAAACCATGCGCAAGGTGATTTTACCCCAGGCCTTTCGCCGTATTCTGCCTCCGCTGGGCAATAATGCCATCGCCATCGTCAAGGACTCCTCGCTGGCTTCAGCTATCGGCCTTGCCGACCTGGCCTACGCCGCACGTACGGTTTCCGGCGCCTATGCGACCTATTGGGAACCCTACCTGACCATTTCGCTGGTCTACTGGGTACTGACGTTCCTGCTTTCGCTGCTGGTTCAACACATGGAAAAGAGGTTTGGCAAAAGTGATTCACGTTAAGGATTTACAGAAACAGTTTGGTGAAACCCACGTACTGCGCGGCATTTCCTGTGATGTAGCACCGAAAGAAGTGGTGTGTATTATCGGGCCTTCAGGTTCAGGTAAGAGCACATTCCTGCGCTGTCTGAATGCGCTGGAAAAACCTAACGGTGGCGAAGTGGTGGTTAACGGTTTTGCCGTGCATGACCCGAAAACTAATCTGAATACGTTGCGCGCTGGTGTCGGCATGGTATTCCAGCGTTTTAATCTTTTTCCACACATGACTGTACTGGAAAATCTGATTATGGCCCCGATGGCACTCAAGGGATTATCTAAAGCCGATGCCATTTCACGCGCGGAAAAACTGCTGCAAAAAGTAGGGCTGATCGACAAGATCGATGCCTGGCCATCCAGCCTGTCCGGTGGCCAGCAGCAGCGCGTCGCCATCGCCCGCGCGCTGGCGATGGAACCGTCGATCATTTTCTTTGATGAACCTACCTCGGCGCTTGATCCTGAACTGGTCGGAGAAGTGCTGGCCGTGATGAAACAACTGGCGCTTGAAGGTATGACGATGGTGATTGTTACTCATGAAATGGGTTTTGCTCGTGAAGTGGCTGACCGCGTGGTGTTTATCGACCAAGGCGTGATTCAGGAACAGGGTACGCCTGAACAATTATTCACTCATCCAACGAATCCACGTACCAAAGAGTTTTTGAGCAAAGTACTTTGAGTTTTACGGGGCGCAGCCAGCGCCCCGTTCTTCGTTCTTCGTTCTTCAACGCAATAACTTCAAAGCGCCGGTCAGGGATTTAACCCATTTATCCGCACCGCATAGCGCCAGACCATCCAGTACTTCAGTGGCTAAATCCCGGCGTGGGAAGGCCTGTTCATACTCATCAAAACTGTGCATGGAACGAGCAAAAGCCGGGAAGGGTACTATCGCCCTGTCAGCCTCTAACGCCAGCGTTTTAAGCAAGATTTCGCGGATTTGCTCAGCACTCGCCTGCAGGATTGGCACCGGTAATTTCGAACTGACATCGATTATTCTGCCCATTGAATCACAAAGCTGACTGGCGGCCAGTTGCGGAAATTTGGCCGCCAGGCCGATGCTTAGCGCACTGGCGGTATTTGCAATCAGGCCAAGGGAAAGTTCAGGGTTAACAATGATCGCAAGGCGAAGTGAAGTACTCAACGTGGCGTCCTTTCAGGTTTATAAAAGTGCCTGAGATCATAGCCGCGCGCTGTAGATAAGTGCTTTCTTTTTACTCTCATTTCACGGTTTATTTGGTAATATATTTCTTTGATAAGAGTAAATAAGGAAAATTGTGCCAGACTTGAAGCTCTCACTGGCAGACCTGCGTATTTTACGCCAACTGCAAACTACCGGCCGGATAACTAATCAAGAATTGGCCGAGAAGGTAGGTATGGCGGCTTCACCCTGCTGGCGTCGGGTGAAGCAACTGGAAGACAGTGGCGTGATTGCAGGTTATCAGGCCAGAATCCATCGCAAGAAAATCGGACTGGGGATTCTTGCTTTTATCCGGGTCAAAATCGACAGCCACAGTGAAGAAGAAGCACAGCGATTTGAAAAGCAAGTGGGTGAGCTCAAACCGGTGATTGCCTGCTACGCGGTGGCCGGGGATGCCGATTTTATGTTGCAGGTAGTCGCACAAAATCTTGACAGCTTCTCGACATTTGCCATGGAGGTGGTTCGCCGCCTGCCCGGTATTAAAGAGATGCAAACCACTTTTGTCTTACGCGAAGTTAAACCGCTCGATGTACTGCCGTTAGGTTAAAGATGAAGTGACCATTGATCACTCCATCTTTAAGGGTGATTCGTTAGTAACGGTCCGGAAGTTTAGTGGACAGTTCAACTA
>CAMLBO010000096.1 GCA_946478305.1 uncultured Enterobacterales bacterium | reverse complement strand
TGATCTGCTGATGATTGGCGCCTTGCCGGCCGATTTGCGTGACGGCAACATGAAGGATGAGAAGAAGGCCAGCCTGTTAATTGACGCCACGCGCAGTGCGGTCAACACGCCGTCACGCCAGGTCGCGCTGCCGGAAAGTACCGCGCCAGCCAGTGACGCTCTCGCTGATACCGATGCGCAAATTACTGCACAAGGACCGATCTCCGCCATTGTCGGACTGCAATCGCCTTATCATGACCAGCGCAGTATTGTGGCGTTACTGGCCAATGGCCCGCAGGGCTTCGATATGCTGAATAAAACCCTGCAGGACAGCAAACAGAAAGCACTGGTGTTTGGTTCAGTCGCTATTTTCCGAGATTCGGGCGTGAGCAGTCTGAAAGTGGGCGATGTCTATTACGTCGGTCATTTACCTTGGTGGGAACGCGTGTGGAACGCACTGGCAACGCATCCTGTGCTGTTGGCCTTCATGGCAGTAGTGGCCGTAATATTGATTGCCATTCTGCTGTGGAACGGGTTACGCGCGTTGAGTCGCCGTCGTTTATCTTCCGACGACCAGGACTGATCGCGTGGTTAATTCATCCTTATCACGGCGGCACACGCCATTAAGATTGAGCCTGCTGGCCCTGACATTGGGGCTGGCACTCTCGCCTGATCCTCTCAACGCCACCGAAGTTGCTCCCGAGCAGTGGCTGCTGGAACAGGTACGAGTCGGGGAAGCCAGCCATCAGGACTACCTGGTGCGTCAGTCGCTTTACCGGCTGGAGCTGATGGCGCCTGAAAACCCTCAGGTACTGGCAGCCCGTCTGCGCCTGGCGCTGCGGGAAGGCAATCTGACTCAGGCGCAAGAGCAGTTGGAGAAAATCCATCGGGTAGCCCCGGACTCCGACGTCTATCATCAGGCACAGCTGAGCCTGAAAATGGCCAAGCCGGAAGTACAGCAACAACTGCAACAGGCGCGTTTACTGGCAACGGCAGGGCGCTTAGCCGAAGCCCGTGCGCAATATGATGCATTGTTCGCCGGCCAGCCGCCAACGCTGGATCTGGCCGTAGAGTATTGGCAATTAGTCGCTCGTATTCCGGGACAGAAAGAGAAAGCACAGGCGCAACTGCTGGCACTTAATACCCAATATCCGGGGGATGTCAGCCTGCGGCTGCAATTGGCAAAAATGGCCTTCGAACAGGGGCAGTCAGAACAGGCCATCGCGCTTTTGAAACAGGTCGCGAACAGTAACGAAGGGCGCGAGCCGGCCGCTGACTTGTGGCTGGCACAGATCAAAGCGCAGCCGGTCAGCAACCAGAGCGTGGCCAATTTACAGCGCTTTATGGGCGTATTCGATAGCGGCGCGCCGGCCATTGCCGCCCAGCAGGAATTACAACGACAACAGGCGATGTTAGCCGATCCCCATTATCAGGCCCGTGTGCGCGGGCTGGAGCAAGTTGCCCGCGGCGGTTCCACTGGCGCCATCGCGCCTCTGAGAAAAGCGCTGGAAGAGAAACCCAACGATGCCGAAGTACTGGGTGCCATGGGACTGGCGTATTCGCGTGCTGGCAACCGTTCACAGGCGCTGAGTCTGTTTGAACAGGCCAAGAATGCTGAACAGGATGGTTTCAACAGCGGTAAATGGACCAGTCTGATTCAGACCAACCGTTACTGGCTTGAGATCGAACAGGGTGATAAAGCGCTTAAAGCCAATGACCTGAATCAGGCAGCCGTCCACTACCAGCGGGCCCAGCAAATTGATCTACGCGATCCGTGGGCACAAATTGGTCTGGGAGACGTCGCTGTGGCGCGCCATGACGATGCCCAGGCCGAACAGGCTTACCGACGTGCGCTGAGTGTTGACCGCAGCAACAGCAGCGCCCAGCGTGGACTGGCTAATATTTATCAGCGGCAGTCACCGCAAAAAGCTCTCGACTATATCGATAGCCTGCCTGCGTCGCAGCGCGCCAAACTGGCCGATAAACAGCAAGGCATTCAGAACGAGTTACTCAGTGCTGATGCCGAACGTTTCGCTGCAAACCGCCAGTGGCCGCAGGCAGCACAGAACTATGAGAAGATCCTGCAACGTAATCCGGATGATGTCTGGACTACCTATCATTATGCCAATGCATTGCGTGAAATGGGCCGCAATAGCGATGCCGATGCTGCCTTTGCCAGGCTGGCGGCCAAACGCCCGGCTGAACCGCAGCAGGTTTATGCTTACTCGCTCTATCTTTCCGGCACAGACCGCGACGCCGCCGCAATTAAGCATTTAGATACCCTGCCGCAGGCGCAGTGGGACGACAATATGCGCGAGATGTCTCAACGTATTACGCTCGACAAAACGCTGAGTGATATTGACCAGCTGATTGCCCAGGGTGATACCGATGAGGCTAAAACGCATCTGCAAACAGCAAAACTGCCCGCCAGCGGTCTGAGCCTCAATCAGCAGCGTCGTGTGGCTATTGCCTGGCACGATGTCGGCGAAACGGTGAAGGCCGCGAACCTGCTGCGCCCGGTGACCGCTGGCGCAGAAAAATTACCGGCCGGACAGGACAAGGCATTGATCTACCGTGATGCGGGCCAATTGGAACAGCAGACGGGTCACCCGCAGGCTGCACGAGAGGACTATCAACAGGCAATGGTTGCCAGCGGCATTACGGCTGAGATACCCAAAGATAATGACAGTTACACCCATCTGACCCGCAATAATGCCAGCGATGACTGGCTTAAACGTGGTATCCGTTCCGATGCGCATGACCTTTATCGCCAGCAGGATGTGAACTTCACCCTTGATGAAGACCGGTCGACCAACAGTGGTACGCCTGGCAAGTCGGACCTGCAGTCCAATACCACCATGTTGCAGGCCGATATGCCGTGGTATCAGGGTCGTGCCTTCCTGCGTTCAGATATTGTTCGTATGGACAACGGCACCTTTAACAATGACGGGGGCAATTACAGCTCTTCGTTCGGCACCTGCAACGACATACTCTGTAACCGTGATCAGGATCAGAACGCCAATGGCGTCAGCTTCGGCGCGGGTTATAAAGACGATAAGTGGGCAGGGGATTTGGGCACCACCCCGCTGGGATTCCCGGTGGTTGATTGGGTGGGTGGTCTGGCCTACAGCAGCGATTGGCGCGATATTGGCTGGACGGCAACCGCGTCTCGCCGGCCCATCTCCAGTTCGTTACTCTCTTTCGCTGGAGCAAAAGATCCGAATACCGGCACCACCTGGGGGGGTGTTCGTGCCACCGGTGTCAGCCTGGGCCTCAGCTACGATCAGGGTAAAGCCCACGGTCTGTGGGGGGATATCAGCGCGCACCAGATCACCGGTAAAAACGTGGCAGACAACAGCCGCGAGCGCCTGATGGGCGGTTATTACTACAAGATGATCAACGATGATGACCGCCGGGCAACGATTGGTCTGAACTCGATGGTATGGCACTACCAGAAAGATCTCAGCGGCTATACGTTGGGACAGGGCGGCTATTACAGCCCACAGCAATATTTCTCGTTGGCCGTACCCCTTAACTACCGCCAGCGTACCGAGAACTGGTCGTGGCAGATTGGCGGGTCGCTCTCCTGGTCGCGCTCCTCTACCAGTGACCAGCAGCGCTATCCGTTGCAGAACCTGATCCCGGATTCACTGCCGGACAAGGGCGCAGTGGAACAGGGCAGCAGCAGTTCCGGTTTCGGTTATACGGCGCAGGCGCTGATTGAACGGCGGGTGACCTCACACTGGACTATCGGTGCCGGAGTCGATATTCAGCAGGCGAAAGATTATACGCCGAGCCACTTCCTGCTCTATGCTCGCTATTCGCTGTCTGGCTGGCAAGGCGATCTCGACATGCCGCCGCAGCCGTTGGTGCCTTACACTGATTTCAAATAAAGGATGATGTGACCTGATGGCCACCGAACTGGTTTTACCTGACAACAAGCCACGTTGCCACTGGGGGTTTTCTGACCCGATGATGCTTGACTACCATGATAAGGAGTGGGGTAAACCGGTGTATGACAGCCGGGCATTGTGGGAGAAACTGATGCTGGATGGCTTTCAGGCCGGGCTGTCATGGCGGATTATTTTGAAGAAGCGCGATGCATTCAGGCTGGCCTTTTGCGGTTTTGAACCACAAAAAGTCGCAAAGTTCACGAATGATGATATCGAAATCCTGGTGGGTAATGCCGATATTATTCGTTCGCGCGCCAAGATTAATGCCGTCGTGAAAAATGCCCGCGCCTATCTGGCGATGCAACAGGCGGGGGAAGATTTTGGCGAATGGATCTGGGCGCAGGTCGGAGGAGAAGCTATCCAGCATACTGGCCCGGTCCCGACCCAAAATGCGCTGTCAGCACGTATTTCAAAGGACCTCAAAAAACGTGGCTTCACCTTCGTCGGCCCGACAATTGTCTACGCGTGGATGGAAGCCACCGGGCTGATTAACACCCATCATCCTGACTGCTTTCGCCGCGCTCAGGTCGCTGACGGGGGATAAAAACGCCGATATTGTGACGGCGTCACTTTTAACTGTCGCATAAAAGCCCGGCGAAGGATATCCACGCCGGAGAATCCACACTCGTCGGCAATCTGTTTGACGGCTATTTCAGTTGATTCAAGCAGTTGGCGGGCGCGGGCAATTCGCTGTTGCTCTAGCCATTCGGCAGGCGTCAGATTGATTTCCTGATTAAACAGCCTGGTTAAATGCCGGATGCTGATGCCCATGTGCGCCGCCATGGTCTGCACATTGTGTGGTGAATGCAGCGAATCCATTACCCAGCGCTGCAGATCCTGCAACGCCGAGCGCCCGCTGAGCGACGCTTTACCGTGACGGCTGAATTGTAGCTGGCCGCAAGGGCGTTTGAAGAACATTACCAATTGTGCAGCTACGGACATCGCCACTTCCCGTCCTAAATCTTCCTCAACCATATTTAATGCCAGATCCAGCCCGGACGTTACACCCGCAGCGGTGCGCAGCCGGCCATCACTGAGGAAAATAGCATCTGCATTGACCTGCGCCAGCGGGAAGTCTTGTGCAAGCTGGTCGGCCACCGCCCAGTGAGTGGTGACGTGTTTCCCATCCAGTAAACCGGCCGCTCCCAGCAGCAGTGCACCGCTACAGACTGAGCCATAGCGCGTACTTTTCTGTGCCAGTTTTTGTATGGATGAAAGCATCTGGGGATCGGCCCGAAATGTGCTGATACCGGGTGCGCCGGCGATCAGGAAAGTGTCAATCGGCGGTAGATTTTCTTCACCCAGAAAGAGATCGGCCAGCAGGCGTACACCGGATGAAGACACCACCGGCTGATCATTCAGCGCCATCACCTGTAGCTGGTAAACGTGTCGCCTGAGCCGGGTATTAGCTTCGGCAAACACATCCAGTGGCCCTGAGATATCCAACAGTTGCACACCAGGAATAGCCAGAACAACGATATTTTTGACCATCAGACGCTTTCCTTCATTTTGCTGTCACGTATGTGCACTAATGTCTCTTTTCGTCGCTTCGCGAGGATTGATGACATTCATCTTGACGCCTATTCTCGTTTCACACAATGAAAAGTCACTGTATTAACGAGGGTCAACATCATGAGTCTGAACATTAACGGTATTCGTATTCCTGATAGTCAAATGGCGCGCGAAGCCACCGAACTGGTGCGTGACACCGAGTCGTCACTGCTCTTTCATCACTCAAGCCGGGTTTATTATTGGGCAGCGTTAGCCGGGCAACAACGCTGCCTGAGCGTCGATCAGGAACTGCTGTATATAGGCTGCATGTTCCATGACATGGGGCTGACGCATGAGCACTGCAGCTGCGATAAACGTTTTGAAGTGGACGGGGCTGATACTGCGCGGAACTTTATGCGTCAATACGGGGTGTCAGCGCAGGATATCGACAAGGTGTGGACGGCGATCGCCTTGCATACTACACCGGGTATTCCGCAGTTTATGGAGCCGGTGATAGCGCTGGTCACTGCGGGCGTAGAAATGGATGTGCTGGGAATTAATTATGCTGCTTACGATGACAAAGTGCGTGAAGATGTTGTCGCAGTGCACCCAAGAACGCCTGATTTTAAAGAAGATATTATTCAGGCTTTCTATGATGGGATTAAAAACAAACCGGAAACGACGTTCGGTAACGTGAAAGCCGACGTGATTGCCGATAAGGAACCGCAGTTTGTGAAAGGCAATTTCTGCTCGGTGATCCGTGCTTCGCGCTGGAAAAGCTGATCAGATCAGCCGAAATTCAATCATAAATAGTTCGTTCAGGCCTGGGTAAATCTCCGAGATCACCTGTTTAAGAGCCTCCAGCGTCATGTTTTCCTGATCGGCATGACGCTGATTAAGCTCGCAGAACTGCACCGGCGTTACCGCGATGACCTCAATATTGCAGAAAAAAACCTCATCTTCATAACGCGAAACCCGCACGCGATCGCCCGGTCCAAATTGAGCATCACTGGCTTCACGCAGGGTGATGGTTTTGCGACCCGCCAGAATGTCACTTTCAAAGCGGGAGTAAAAGGTGATGTTTTTCATGAGGTTTCCTGTGATTCTAACAGATTACATTTGATGGAAATTATGGCTATTGGGTGATGAGCGCGTTAATCCACTGATTCGGCTCATTGTATGAGCCGAATCAGAAATGTAAAAGTGCAATCCATCAATTAGCTTTTTTTAACCCCGGTCTCTTCCTCTGAAAAGCGCGCTGTTATGGCATCGCGCTCGTAGCCCTGGCGTTCAGTCAAAATGTGGTAAAGGTCCGGGCGGCGCCCGTAAATCCAGCGGCGTCCGGTACTGAGTGGGATCAGCGACAGGTCGAGTTCGGCGGTGACCATGACATCGGCTGCAGCATCGGTTTCTTCAACGACCCGGCCATAAGGATCAAGGATCATCGCATTGCCGGTGCGCACTTCGTCATCATCAGCCCCAACGCCGTTACTGAAAAGAATGAAAATGCCGTTGTCATGGGCGCGGGCAGGGAGCCAGCGCATCAACCATTCGCGGCCGTTTACCCCACGAAAAGCCGCGGTGATCTCCTCTTTACGTTCAGCGCGTTGCTCCCATAGTGCAACCGGGATGGGCTTCATACCGTACGGACTGCGCGAATTTGTCCCGCCCGTTTGATGAGGGGCGATCAAAATATCAGCACCAAGCAAGGTGGTGGCCCGGACGTTCTCCACCAGGTTGTTATCCCAGCAGATCAAGATACCCGCCTTAACCCCCCAAGGGGTGTCAAAAACGGTATAGCTATCACCGCTGCTGATTGCCTGATGTTCAAAAGCGTGTAATTTTCGGTGGGTGTGGAAAGTACCATCCGGCATGCAGGCCACATAAGCATTCAGTTATTTCCGTCATCAACGCAGGAGGCAGGAGATATTCAAACTATATTGGCGTTGGTGATTGCCGGTATTGGCGTCGCGATTCTGCCACAAAGCATTGTGCATATTGCGCCGACATCACTACATCGGATCCCGTTAGCAGGAAGTTTTGTCAGCTGGAAAGTGGGGATTGCCTGGAATGAAAGTCTCCCGGATTTAATCCGCGATAATTTCATTGATATGGTGATCGGTTCTCAAAAGGAGCAGGTATGAACAACTCGATAGAGATATTGCCTCTGATTATTGAATACGAGAGCCGTTTGCATAAACCTGAACAACGTCTTGATTTAAAAACCGTAGAAGCGTTACTGCATAAAGATTTTGTAGAAATTGGACGCTCAGGAAACCTGACCGACAGAAAAGAAATCAGTGAATCTCTGCTGAGTGAAATTAATCAGCCTGAAATTCATGCTGAACAGTTTGCTCTGAGTTGGATTAATGACGAGACGGTGATATTGACGTACCGAAGTTTTAGTTACGCTGATCACGTAGAATTAGTCAAAGAGCGACATACGCTGAGAAGTTCCGTCTGGATAAAGACAACGCAACATGGCTGGCAAATGCGATTCCATCAGGGAACACCATCCAAAGCCTGGTAAGCGATTGTCGGCAACGATAAGTCAAAAACTGGAGATCGTCGAACAACACAATGACAGACGTAAAACCTCAGACTCTGTCTAATCCCATATTGGTACGCATAATGTATATTATGTTAAATGATAATGGTGTTATTCAAACGGTCTCTATCTCATGGATTCCATGCCCTTACCCACCTGGCTTTGCAGATAATAACAAGCGGATTATCACCAGCACCAGGATTGTTGTTTGCTCTTCATCATGCTGATTTCCACAGGCGTCGCTACGTGAAATCTGCAATCCCGGCAGTACCATTACCGGTCAGATTTGCTCAAATCACGCCGGTTTATTCCCTTTTCTTACTGCAATAAATGTCATTATTGTCATCCGCACGCCACCTCTCTGTCAGTGTGCAAGGCATACACTGTGTATATCAGGCCAATAGGCTCTGTTCATCTGACTGATTTTATGAGGAGTTATCATGCATTTATTGACTAAACTGACGTTATTGGCTGTAGCTTTAAGTTCGGCGGCTTCTTTCACTGCGCTGGCCATCCCGGCAAGCTCAGCACCGGTCAAAAATATTGTGTTAGTGCACGGCGCTTTTGTCGGTGGTTCCGGCTGGAAGCCGGTGTATGACATTCTGACTAAGGATGGCTATCACGTTACACTGGTGCAAGAACCGCTGACCTCTTTCCCTGATGACGTGGCGGCAACTAAACGTATTTTGGATATGCAAAACGGCCCCGCAATATTGGTAGGCCACAGTTATGGTGGCGCCATCATTACAGAAGCCGGTAATGACACCCATGTGGCTGGATTGGTATATATTGCCGCACATGCGTTGGACAACGGCGAAACTGAAGTCACCAATGGCAAAAAAATGCCAAACACGGCGCATCCGTTTGCGAAAACAGCCGATGGTTTCCTTTATATCAGACCGGAGAATTTCCCGGCTGATTTTGCCGCCGACTTACCGTTGAAACAGGCGCAGTTTGAAGCCCAGGCACAGATGTTAACGTCTGCCAGCGTTTTTACTGCCAACATTCCTGACCCTGCCTGGAGAACTAAACCAAGCTGGTACATGGTTGCCAAGTCCGACAAGATAATCAGCCCGGACCTGGAGCGCTTCTATGCTAAACGCGCGCATAGCCATACTGTTGAAATCGCCGGAGCCAGCCATTCCGTCTATGAATCTCACCCAAAAGAAGTGGCGGCGCTGATTGAACAGGCAGCCCAGCATGCAATGAAATGAAATGAAATGAAAGCCAGGGATCGATGACGATCCCTGTCGGTTTGAGCGATCTGCGTTACATCCCCCTGCCCTGATTTTCAGCTAATCCCTGATTATGTGAGCTTTCACCCTACATTCTGTCACCGAAAATGGTTAATAGAGAGAGTCTCTATTTATCAAAAGGATTGAGCATGGAAAATTACGCCAACAAAAGCGGTGACTCTGCTGTTACGGGTTTCCAGATTGAGAGTAATTCGATGAAAGTTCGCTTCAAAGACCACCACGTCTACCTTTATGATATTCGTCATCCCGGCCCGGAACATCTTGAAAAAATGAAAGAATTGGCCCGTGCGGGCTGGGGACTGAACACTTATATTGAAAGTGAAGTGAAGAACGATTTCTCCTCCAAAGTCATTTAATATTTTTATGCGGGCGCGGCCGGCTGCGCCCCTTGATTATTCTGAATTTTATTACACTTCGATAACAATCCGCTGTGACACCTCTGTCGCGAAAAGGTAGTCTGATCACTATATTTAGAGCTAACAGACCTCTTTTCGGAGCTTCCCGATGACGCGTAAAATCACTCAGCAGTACCAGGCTTTTCGCGATGATATTCGCGATCTGCAAACCCGCCGCCCTGTCCCTGGCCCGCAAATCGATCATCTGGATCCTTTTTTGTTTCTCAATCACCATGGCCCGCAGGTCTATGCCCCGGATAATCTGGGTCTGCCCTTTGGCCCGCACCCGCACCGGGGTTTTGAAACTGTCACTTTTATCCTGCGTGGAGAACTGGCGCACAGTGATACCGGAGGCCATGAAAGTATTATTGGTACCGGCGGCGTACAGTGGATGACAGCTGGGTCGGGGCTGATTCATGCGGAGCTCTCCCCGGAATCGTTTAAACGCAGCGGCGGCGAGCTGGAAATTTTACAGCTATGGGTGAATTTGCCCGCCTCACTGAAGATGACGGTTCCGCGTTATGTCGGGCTGCAATTCAATGAAATTCCAGTAATTCCTCTGAGTAAAGGGCATGGCACAATCAGCCTGATTTCCGGCAGCCTGGCGGGCGTCACCGGTCCGATTTCCTCCCTGACGGGTATGGTTATGATGACCGGTCATCTTGGTGCTGGTAGTGAAGTCTCCCTGCCGGCTCCCGCAGCGCGTCAGGTTTTCCTTTATACCGTTAAGGGTCGGCTGCGCATTGACGGCGAAGAAGCGCACGCCTGGCATCTGATTGATTTAGATAGCAGCGACGACAACGTGACTATTACCGCCATTGATGATGCCGTTTTCCTGTTTGGTCATGGTGATAAAATCAATGAACCTATTGTGTCGCACGGTCCGTTTGTCATGAACAGCACAGCAGAGATCAACCAGGCTATGATTGACTATCAAGCTGGGAAGTTTGATGTGAAACTCACGTCATGATGCAGGCAGATTTGTCATGAGAAAACTGTCACTTCCACCTGGCTCCGCGCTGCCGTTATTGGTGGCGGGCGCATTTTTTATGGAAAATCTCGACGCCACGGTAATTGTCACCGCTTTACCGCAGATGGCACAGGCTTTCGGTGTACATCCAGTAGATATGAATATCGGGGTGTCGGCCTATATCCTGACCTTAACGGTATTTATCCCCGCCAGCGGCTGGATAGCTAACCGCTTCGGTACGCGCAAAGTTTTCTCACTGGCGATTGTACTGTTTACGCTGGCCTCTATCCTTTGCTCGATGAGCACAAGTCTGGGCACGTTTACCGCCGCCCGAATGTTACAGGGGTTTTCCGGTGCGCTCATGGTGCCAGTCGGGCGGCTGGTAGTACTGAAAAACACGGCTAAACCGGATTTGATCCGTGCCATTGCCACTATCACCTGGCCGGGTTTAGTTGCGCCCATAATCGGGCCGCCACTCGGCGGATTTATTACCACCTTTGCCTCCTGGCATTGGATTTTCATCCTCAACGTGCCTCTGGGATTTATTGCTCTCTATTTTAGCCAAAAACTGATCCCAGCATTCACTGGCGAGAAAGGTGTGCCTTTTGATCTGACCGGTTTTGTGCTGACCGGCGCGGCTTGTCTGGGGCTGATGTTTGGTCTTGATCTGTTTAATCAGCAGGGGATCGGCTGGCTGCCTGCCGTTTGTGTAGCTGCAAGTCTGATGCTTGGCGCATTGACCGTGCGGCATTCCCTGCGTACGCCTTATCCGCTGCTGCCGTTGGTGGCGTTGAAAATTAAAAGTTACGCCGTCACTATTTATGGCGGTTCGCTGTTTCGAATGGCTATCGGCGCCCTGCCATTTCTGCTGCCGCTGATGTTCCAGCTCGGCTATGGCATGAGCGCGTTCAACGCGGGCTTACTGGTACTGGCGGTGTTTGCCGGGAATCTAGCCATGAAGCCTTTTACGTCGGCGATCCTGCACCGTTATCGTTTTCGCTCCATTATGCTGATCAACGGGTTGCTAAATAGCGCTACCATTTTTGCCTGCGCGCTGCTGACGCCTGAGGTGCCTACCGTGCTGACCCTGCTGCTGCTGTTTGCCAGCGGCATGACCCGTTCCATGCAGTTCACCGCTCTTAATACGCTGGCCTTTTCTCAGGTGCCTGGTGAGCAGATGAGCGGTGCCAATACGCTGTTTAATACAGCTCAGCAGCTTTCCACCGGTCTCGGCATCGCCATCGGCGCGCTGTCGTTACGTATTGCCGACCATTTTCAGCCAGCGGGTGCTTCAATCCAGCTGGGCAATTTTCATCTGGCATTTATTATTATCGGGCTATTTTCCCTGGCGGGAACACTCGACAGCCTAGCACTCAGCCCGACGGCAGGCGATGAGATTCGACGTAAAAAAACACGGGTTACACCTTCGGTATCATCCGAAAAATGAACTGCGCCAGCGGCGCTTCGCTTATCAATGTTCGTGAAGGAGACAAGCAATGGAATACCGTCTACTGGGCCAGTCCGGCCTGAAAGTGTCCGTTCTCAGTCTGGGCACGATGACCTTTGGTGGTCAGGGGAAGTTTGCCAAAACGGGCCAGACCGATACCGAAACCGCCCGGCGTCAGATTGGTTTATGCCTTGATGCCGGGATTAATCTGTTTGATACGGCTGATGTTTACTCAGGCGGGTTGTCGGAAGAAATTCTGGGCCAGGCGTTGGGTGCAAAACGTCACGACGTGTTGGTCGCGAGCAAAGCCCGTTTCCCGATGGGGGAAGGCCCAAACGACCGTGGTTCATCGCGCCACCATATCATTCGCGCCTGCGAAGCCAGTCTGAAGCGACTCAATACCGATTACCTCGATCTCTACCAGTTGCACCAGTGGGATGGCCAGACGCCGCTCGATGAAACGCTGCGGGCGCTGGATGATTTAGTCAGCAGTGGCAAAGTCCGCTATATCGGCGTGTCGAACTTCTCAGCCTGGCACATCATGAAAACGCTGGGTGTGGCTGAGGCTAAGCACTATATCCGTCCTGTCAGTCAACAGATCCACTACACTTTGCAAGCCCGCGAAGCCGAGTACGAACTGCTGCCAGTCAGCCTCGATCAGGGACTGGGCGTGCTGGTCTGGAGCCCGCTGGCGGGCGGTCTGTTGTCAGGGAAGTATCGCCGTGACCAGGCTAAACCGGAAGGTACTCGTCATCTGGCTGACTGGGGCGAACCTCCGGTACGCGACGAAGATGCGCTGTATGACATCGTCGATGTATTGGTTGAAATCGCAGATTCACGTGGCGTTTCTGCCGCGCAAATCGCGCTGGCCTGGCTGATTTCCCGCCCGGTAGTCACTTCTGTGATTATCGGTGCTCGTAGCGAAGAGCAACTCAACGATAATCTGAAAGCTGCCGATCTGGTGCTTACTCAACAGGAGATTCAGCGTCTGGACCAGGTTAGCCAACTGCCGCTGCTTTACCCTTACTGGCATCAGGCCTGGACGGCGGCTGACCGCCTGTCAGACGCCGATCTTTCATTGATTGCGCCCTATCTGAAAAAATAAATAACCTGAAATGAGGCTCCTGAAAACCGGCGAACTACTGCCGGTTTTCTCTCTTTTATGGTAATACTGAGTGCCGCTTCACACTTTAAAACGAAAACTATTGAGGAACATTGGGATGATTATTTTTGTAACTGGCGCAACCGCTGGCTTTGGTGCTGAAATCGCGCGTAAGTTTGTCAAATCTGGCCATAAAGTCATCGCCTCCGGTCGCCGTAAAGAGCGTCTGGATGATTTGAAACAAGAACTGGGCGATGCGCTGTACGTCGTGCAACTGGATGTCACCAACCGCGCGTCGATTGAAGAAGCTATCGCGGCACTCCCCGCTGAATGGCGTAACATTGATGTACTGGTGAATAACGCCGGTCTGGCATTAGGTCTGGAAAAAGCGGACAAAGCCGATCTGGATGACTGGGAAAACATGATCGACACCAATGCTAAAGGCCTGGTGTACATGACCCGCGCGGTACTGCCTGGCATGGTGGAACGTAACGTGGGGCACATCATCAATATCGGCTCAACGGCTGGAAACTGGCCGTATGCCGGTGGTAACGTCTATGGTGCCACTAAAGCCTTTGTGCGTCAGTTCAGCTATAACCTGCGCTCAGATTTACATGGCACTCACGTGCGCGTGACCAATATCGAACCGGGCTTATGTGGCGGAACAGAATTTTCCAACGTGCGCTTTAAAGGTGACGATGTGAAAGCCAGTAAAACCTATGACAACACCAATCCACTGACCGCCGCTGACGTAGCTGAGTCGGTGTTTTGGGTATCAACCCTGCCTGCGCACGTCAATATTAACAGCATTGAAATGATGCCGGTCAGCCAGTCTCTGGCCGGGTTACAGGTTCACCGCGACGCATAATAACCTTGAAAGATGTATCCCGCTTCCTTAACAAAAAAGCGCCCTTAGGCGCTTTTTTAGTCCCCTGCATCAGCTGATGCATTAGCAGACTTAAGCGGCTTTCCAGCCGGAAATAATGATTAACATTCCCGCCAACGCCACGCAGGCCCCTAACCAGTCGGTATGGCTGAGTTTTACGCCATCAATAAAATGCAGCCACAGCATAGCGGTCATCACATAGACACCACCATAAGCGGCATAAACCCGTCCACTTGCCGCCGGGTGTAGCGTCAGTAGCCAGACAAACAGTGCCAGACTCAGGGCTGCGGGGAACAACAACCCTGCACTGGCGCCTTTTCGCAGCCACAGGTAAGGCAGAAAACAGCCAATAATTTCTGCCAAGGCGGTGGCAAAAAAGAGTAAAGATGTTTTGATCATAAGCAGGTTTACAGCCCGTAGTTCAATCAGAAAACAACCCTAGGGCAGTCAAAGGGTGACGTTCCCGGTTGCAATGGTATAATTTAGTTGTTCGCCTGAGCGATGTGTAAACCTATAAGGAAGAGCTAATGAATACAATGTTTATGACCCAAATGACTCGCCGGTTGTTACCGGTCGCCCTGCTGGTCATGGCGGCAAGTTGGCAGGTTTCAGCACAGGCTGCCACTAATTGCGCGGGCGGCACCTGCGTGTTCAGTGGGTCAGGCAATGATGCGATAAGCAATGAAGATGCCCGCCAGAGTAAAGAGCAGTGGAACGATACGCAGGAGCTGCGTCACTCCATCAATCAGCGTGCAACCAAGAGTTTCAATAAGTTTGATCAGGCTATCGATCTGCGTGACAAATGTCAGGCCAGCCAGAACCTGAATGCTTATTGGGAACCCAATACCGAGCGATGCCTCGATCGTCGAACCGGTCGCCAGCTGTTAGCGCCGTAAACTTCAGTTCACAGCCGAAACATGCGGTGAGGATCCACAATGGTCTCTTAGCTGCTAAACTGATTGATACGCTCTTTCTCATGATGAAAAAGTCATAAAAGGATTGGATGATGAAAAAAACACTGTTAGCAGGACTGGCCATTCTGGCCCTCGCACCGTTGGCGGTTCAGGCTTCATGTGAAACCGTTAAAGCGGATATCACCCAGAAAATCGTTGCCAATGGCTTACCGGAATCCAATTTTACCCTGGATATCGTCCCGAATGATCAGGCTGATAAGGCCGGTGGTCAGGTTGTTGGTCATTGCCAGAATGACACCCAGAAGATTGTCTACACCAAGACTTCAGACAGTGTGGATGACAGTGCAAAAACCGGCACCAGTCAGGATGCTCCTGCACAGTAATCTGGTGAGTGAATAAAACACGAAAGGCGCAGAATCTGCGCCTTTCGTGTTTTATTCACGCCCGTTTAAATCTGGTAATCGATCACCACCTCGCTCTCCTGCGGCTGGGCAAACACTTTCTCTTTGATTTCGCTGACAGACAGCCTCGGGTTACACAGTTCGATAAAACGCCAGACATAGTTACGTTGTAACTGCGCCCTTTTCAACCCGAGCCACACGGTGTTGGCCTCAAACAGATGCTCCGCGTTTAGCAGGGTTAACGCATTGTCACGTTCGGCTTCATAGGCTTTATCTGCAACAATACCCACGCCCAACCCTAATTCGACATAGGTTTTTATCACGTCTGAATCCTGCGCGCTGAGGACAATATCCGGGTTCAGTGCCGCGCGGCTAAAGGCTTCATCAATGCGTGACCGTCCGGTAATGCCTTGACGATAGGTTACCAGCGACTGTTCGCTAAGCTGCTGCAGGGTGACCGGTTGTTGATTGACCAGCGGATGCTCGTTAGGTACCACGATGGCGTGATGCCAGCGGTAATAAGGAAAAGAGGCTACGGCCGGATCGTTGATCAGTTTTTCGCTGGCTATGCCAATGTCCGCCTGCCCACCCAGCAACATCGCCAGCACTTCCTGCGGCGAACCCTGCTGCAATTCCAAACGTACGCCTGGATAAATTGCGCGAAAGGCTTTGATGACTTTAGGCAGGCTGTAACGCGCCTGAGTATGGGTAGTCGCGATGGTCAGTACACCGGCATCCTCTTTAGAGAAGATATCTGCCAGGCGGCGGATATTCTGTGCTTCATTCAGAATTCGCTCGGCGACGGCCAACAGTTCTTTACCCGGTTCCGTCAGGCCCAGCAGACGCTTGCCACGACGAATGAAAATCTCTACGCCAAGTTCATCTTCCAGTTCGCGAATATGCCGGCTGACGCCCGACTGCGAGGTGAACAACATGTTGGAAACTTCCGTCAGGTTGTAGTTGCATCTCGCTGATTCGCGAATGATTTTTAGCTGTTGGAAATTCACCGTGTTCTGCCTCTTGTTTTTACATAAATGCGCGTAAATTTGCGTAAATCTGTTCTGGTAACCCTATTGTTACGGTCTCCAGCAGCGCAGGACAAATACGAAAAAACGGTTACTTATGCTTTTTCCGACTAAAGAAGAAAAAGCATAAGGGGAAGAACTCAGACAGGAACGGCGGTCAGAACCGGCTGGCCGGAAAAATGAGCGGTCAGATTTTGGATAACCAGAGACATCATGTTTTCCACCGCTTCGGGGGAACGTCCGGCGATGTGTGGTGTAATGAC
>CAMLBO010000095.1 GCA_946478305.1 uncultured Enterobacterales bacterium | reverse complement strand
CGGCCGTGTTCAAAATGTCACCGGCAAGTCGGTGGAGAGACAACATCTTTACCGTTGGCTCGAATCCGCAGCCGGGAAGCCCGAAGGGCTGACATTTTACGGCTATAACGGAAATCCCTGAAACACGGCCATTGTGACCAGCGCAGTTGCGGGTGCCTCATGAAAAAGCCCGGGAGTCCAGAGGGCGGCGGCGACTGGCCGCCTTCTGGGCGGGTGTGGGCAGCAGGCCCACGGTGTTGACTTTAAAGCCAGTGTGGGCGGCGAGCCCACGGCCTTGAAGTTAAAGTTAAAGTTAAAGTTAAGAAAAAGTTTTACTCAGCTTTTTCAAAAGCACCTATCTGAAAATCCTCTGAATCCACATCATACCCCGACGGTTCCCACCGGATCGCCGTCAGCACGACTAATCCTGCCAGGGGTGCCAACGCAATCACCCAAAATACACCGGTACCGAGAGCAGCGGAAAGTACCGGGAAGAGGAACAGGGAAACGGTGGAACTGCTGCGCATCAGGGTTTGGTTGAAGCCGACGCCCATGCCGCGCAGTGACGTTGGGTAACTCAGCGAAGCGAAGGTCATGGTGTGTGAACCCGGCCCGAAGCCTTGACCGAACAGGAATAGCGCCAGCATAGCGATAGAAATCGCGGCTTCGCCACCGTCCGCCGGGCGGCTGACCACCGCCAGGCCGATCATCGCCACCAGTTGGCAGGCGTAGCCGGCGTACGTCATTTTCCATGCCCCAAACCGGGACACATACCGTACAGCAATCAGGCCACCGACAAACGCGAAGCACAGATTCAGCCCGAGTGAGAACAGAATGGTGCTGATCATCGACTGTTGCAAGAAACTCGACAGGATCACCGGCAGACCAAAGGCCACAGCGTTATAAGCGAAAGAGGAGGCCACGGCGGTCACGGTGGCCAGCACGGTGCGGCGTAGATAAACGCCCTGCAACAGCGTGCCGTAGTTGCGCCATGCGGCTTTGCGTACTTTGACGGCGGGCGTCAGGTCGGCGTCGTCGGCCACTACGGCGTTGATATTGTAAGACTTACGCAATATCGCCGCGGCACCCGTCAGGTCACCCTGATTGGCGGCCCAAACCGGGGATTCATTCATATACCGGTGACGGATAAGAATGATCAGGATGGCCGGAACCGCCCCGAACCCGAGGATTAAGCGCCACAGCCAGTCGGTATGAGTGGCCGGTAACACCGCGTATAACAACAGCACCAACAGATAGGAAATACTGATGGCCGCATACCAGGTCGGGCACCACATCGCCACGCGTGAGGCTTTATTGCCGCGCCCTGAGAGTTTGGAAAACTCCGCCAGAAACGCCATCGCCACCGGTAAATCAATCCCAACGCCTAAACCCATCACAAAACGTGAGCCCCCGAGTACCCATTCATTCGGCGCAAAAGCACAGGCCAGTGCGGCGAACACGAAGAAGAACATGTCGGCCATAAATACCCGGTAACGGCCAATTTTATCCGTCAGGTACCCGCCGAACAGCGCACCGATAATAGCGCCGAAGGTGATCGCTGAGGCGACCATACCCGCACCTGAGGGCGTTAGGCCAAATTCACGGGTGATGTCTTTCATGCCGAACGCCAGCGCGCCGAGATCGTAAGCGTCAAGGAAAACGCCGCCGAGTGCGATAGCAATAACAATGCGTGCATCACTGAGTTTGGCAGCGCCGCGGTTAACTAACTGGGTGATATCTGAAGCTGAGCGGATGAGGACCGGGGCTTCGCTGACTGAAGCGGTATTCCCTGAAGCGGCGTGAGCGGCCGCAAATGAATCTGACATAGTGTTATTTACGCTTTTTGACAAAAAACCAGCATAGAAGGCGCGTGACCCTGGTCACAACTGAATTTTATTCATGATGTAAATGAATTAGTTATAACTTAAAAGATTTTCATCTGAACGGCGGGGGAGTCTGAGCCGCTTTGCCCTGTTACTTTAGCAATCGGATAGCAAAGCTATTCACAAATAAGCCATTTACCCCAAAGTCGAGGGCTGCTGTTATGACCCGCCGTTTTGTGCCGGTCGGCAAAATTGGTCTATCCTTGATTACACGCGTTTTTTAGACGAAATAATGATGTGGCAATAGCCTACCCAAAATAATTCGAGTGACAGGATTATGGAGGGCTACCCGATAAGAGGAAATAACATGGCTTATATGACAGGGCGTATGCGTGGGATCGTAGCAGCAGCGACGCTGGCGGTGATTTCTGCAATGAGTCTCTCTGCCCAGGCGGCGGATACGGTGCGCGTAGGTTCTAAAATTGATACTGAAGGATCGTTGCTCGGTAACCTGATCATTCAGGTACTGGAGGCCAACGGCATTAAGACGACCAACAAACTGCAACTGGGTAATACCAAAGTACTGCGTGGGGCGATCACCGCCGGTGAAATTGATATCTATCCGGAATATACCGGCAACGGCGCTTTCTTCTTCTCCGATGAGAAAGATCCGGCCTGGAAAGATGCTAAAGCCGGTTATGAGAAAGTGAAAAAACTCGACTACGACCAGAACAAAATCGTCTGGCTGGACGCGTCACCAGCCAACAACACCTGGACCATTGCGGTACGTCAGGATGTGGCAACGGCTAACCACCTGCAAACGTTGGACGATCTGGGTAAATGGATAAACGGCGGCGGTGATTTCAAATTGGCGGCCTCGGCAGAATTTATCGAACGCCCGGATGCTTTACCGGCGTTTGAAAATGCCTACGGCTTTAAACTGAAACAGAACCAACTGCTGTCGCTGGCGGGCGGTGACACGGCGGTGACCATCAAAGCGGCGGCGGAAAAAACCTCCGGTGTGAACGCGGCGATGGCCTATGGCACGGATGGGCCAGTGGCAGCGCTTGGCTTGCAAACGCTGGCCGATCCGAAAGGCGTGCAACCGATTTACGCCCCTGCGCCGATCATTCGTGAATCTGTACTGAAAGCGCATCCGAACATTCCTGAGTTGTTGAAACCGGTATTTGATTCACTCGACGGCCCGACGCTGCAAAAACTCAACGCGAAAATTGCCGTAGGCGGTATGGATGCGAAGAAAGTGGCGGCGAAATATCTGCAGGAAAAAGGCTTCGTGAAAAAATAAGCGCTGTCATGATGGCAGAATACTGATTCAGGCCCGCAATGCTGGTGATGACCGGTGGCGCGGGCCGATTTTTTAGCTTCAGGTGATTTTTTTGACCCAGGACTTCGTTAAAAACCGCGTGCTATTGACGCTGGTGATCCTTCTTATTGCTGCCGGAGCAGGTCTGGCCTTTCTCAGCCATGCGCCCAACCGGCTGGTGTCAGGGCAGAGCATTTCGTTCTTCAGTCTGCTCAAGGGACCGGGTGCGCTGTTACTGTTGCCGGTGATGTTGCAGCTGCTGTTTTCATTTCTCACCCCTTCACGCCGCAATACGCTGCTGGTCATGTTGTTGGCGGAAGTGTTGCTGTTTGGTATGACAGCGCTGGCCGGGCATACCGCCGTGACGCTGGCCGGTGGGGATGAAGACAGCGTTGCACGGACCTCTTTGGGCGGCGGATTCTGGGCTTGCGCAGCGTTATCCTTACTGATTGCCTCTGATGCCATCTCGCGGCTCACGTCAAACCCTACCTGGCGAATTATGCTCAACCTGCAGGTGATTGTGCCGGTAATTTTACTGATTGGTAGCGGTCAGCTCAGCGAGCTCTCCTTACTCAAGGAGTATGACAACCGCTCAGACGTATTCAACGATGCCCTGTGGCAGCATTTAGGTATTTTGTTTGGCACGCTGGTTCCCGCCGTACTGATTGGTCTGCCACTTGGCATCCTTTGCCACCGTCTGGTGAGCTGGCAGACACCCATTCTTTCTGTGCTCAATATTATCCAAACCGTGCCGTCAATTGCGCTGTTTGGCCTGTTGTTGGCTCCGTTGGCCGGGCTTGCGAAAGCCATTCCATGGCTGGCGGATCACGGTATCAGCGGCATCGGCGTGGCGCCGGCCATTATCGCGCTGGTGCTCTACTCGCTGCTGCCCCTGGTACGCAGCGTGATTGCGGGGCTGGACTCCGTCTCCTCCGGCGTAATTGAGTCAGCACGCGGTATGGGCATGAACCGGTTCCAGGTATTTTATAAAGTACAGATGCCGATTGCCCTGCCGGTGATCCTGACCGGTGTACGCATCGTGGCGGTGCAAACCGTTGGTATGGCGGTGGTTGCGGCGCTTATCGGTGCGGGCGGCCTCGGAGCCATTATGTTCCAGGGGCTGCTCAGTAGCGCGCTGGACCTGGTGCTGCTTGGGGTGATCCCGGTGGTGCTGATGGCGGTGATTGTCGATGGCATCTTTAAATTTTTAGTCTCAATGTTGGAAACCTCACGCAGATGATTCATTTCAAGCAGGTAAGCAAACACTTTGCCGGAAAAGCGGTCGTCCGCGACCTGACGCTGGAGATGGCCAAAGGCGAGTTTACGGTGCTGATTGGCACCTCCGGTTCAGGGAAATCCACTACCCTGAAGATGATCAACCGGCTGGTGGAGCACGATCAGGGGCAAATTACTTTTGCCGGTGAACCAATCGAAAAATTCCGTGCGCAGGATCTGCGCCGCCGGATGGGCTACGCCATTCAATCCATCGGCCTTTTCCCGCACTGGACGGTGGAAGAGAATATCGCCACCGTGCCGCAGTTGCTCAAATGGCCGAAGGCCAAAATCCGCGACCGGGTGACGGAGCTGATGGAGTTGCTGCATCTGGATCCGCTACAGTTTCGTAAACGCTATCCGCATCAGCTTTCCGGCGGGCAACAGCAGCGCGTTGGCGTGGCACGCGCACTGGCCTCTGATCCGGAAGTGCTGCTGATGGATGAACCATTCGGTGCACTCGATCCCGTTACCCGTGCCACGCTGCAACAGGAAGTGGCGCGAATCCACCAACTGACCAACCGTACCATTGTGCTGGTGACGCATGATATTGATGAGGCGTTGAGCCTGGCTGACCGCATTGTCTTATTAAACGAAGGACAGGTAGTCCAGCAGGGCACACCGCTGGAGATGCTGACTAAACCGGCGACGTCTTTCGTGCGTGATTTCTTTGGTCGCAGCGATATGGGCATTAAACTGCTGTCGCTCGGACTGGTGGGTGAAAGAACAAGGCGCGGTGAGCTGCTGGCTACCCACCAGGAGCCGGTAGCCGCGTCGATGACGCTGCGTGAGGCACTGTCCGTGTTTGTGGCCCGCCATACGGAACAACTGCCGGTGATCGATGAAAACGGACAACCGTTGGGTGTACTTCATTTTGCGGATCTGGTTGCCGAAAGAGGTGATGCATGACGCTACGCTGGCTTAAAGATCCATTGCCCTGGGTGACGCTGTTCCTGATTGCGTTGGTCTTTGGAATGACCTCACTGGGTGGCCTGTTTCATTGGATGTTTCCGGGACTGGATCGCCCGGTATATCAGCAGGAAAGTTTTGCCTCGCTGGTCGTCGCGCACCTGATTTTGGTGGGTGTTTCCAGCCTGATTGCGGTGGCGATCGGTGTGGCGGCAGGCGTCGGCGTGACGCGCCATGCGGGCAAAGAGTTCCGCTCGCTGGTGGAAACCATTGTGGCGATGGGGCAGACGTTTCCGCCGGTCGCGGTGCTGGCGGTGGCGGTACCGGTGATGGGCTTTAGCGAGAAACCCGCCATTATTGCGCTGGTGCTTTATGGCCTGCTGCCGATTCTGCAGGGCACGATTGCGGGCATAGAGTCGGTTCCGGCTTCAGCGCGTGACATTGCGCTGGGCGTTGGCATGAACCGTTGGCAAATCCTCACCAAAGTGGAAATGCCGCTGGCGGCGCCGGTCATCGTCGCGGGTATTCGTACTTCAGTGATTATCAATATTGGTACCGCGGCCATCGCGTCAACCGTGGGTACTCAGAGCCTCGGCTCGCCCATCATCATCGGCCTGAGCGGGTTTAATACGGCATATGTATTACAGGGCGCAGTGATTGTGGCGCTGCTGGCGATCATCGTGGATATGGCATTTGAGCGCTGGAGCCGTCATCTGCAAGGCTGGCAGGTAACACCGTCGCAGGAGTAAGCGTTAAAAGCGGGGGAGTGAAAAGAAAACGCGCCGTCAGGACGCGTTTTGAGTCGCCGGAGCCGGAGTAGCGGCAGGGGCTGCGCTGGTATCCGGCGCTTTGTCATCCTGGATAACCACTGCATAACCCGCGACCATCACGCCGCCGATAGCACCAATCGCCATCAGGCCGAACAGGGCGATAAGACATTTTTTGCCGAACGTATTCATCTGAGAGCCTCTTTAATTATTGCGCGGAATTATAAGTCGTTTGGCCCTCCCTGCAACAGTCTATTCATGCGAAGTCTCTGGTCTGTTCATGTTTGTACTGCAAATCGACATATCAGGAAACTTTTTTGCAACATTTTGACGCAATAGCACAGATTCACTTGCCGGTTTGATAAGCAATAGCGTTAACTGTTTGCCTTCGAATTTATGCTTAAAAGTGCCTCCATCATGACCCGTTCCGCCGCCCGTTCTTTGCTGCCGTTAATCGGCGCGCTCTTCGCATTGTATTTCATCTGGGGTTCTACCTATTTTGTCATTCGCATTGGCGTCGAGAGCTGGCCGCCGCTGATGATGGCCGGTCTGCGTTTCTTTGTCGCGGGCTGCGTGATGTTCGCGTTTCTGCTGCTGCGTGGACACAAAGTGCCGTCGCTTAAACAGTGGCTGGCCGCCGGTGCTATCGGTATTTTGCTGCTGGCGGTAGGTAACGGACTGGTGACGGTGGCTGAACATATGCAGGTGCCATCAGGCATTGCTGCGGTGATGGTGGCTACCGTGCCGCTGTTTACTTTGTGCTTCAGCCGTTTCTGGGGAATGCCGAACAGCCGCCTCGAATGGACCGGTGTTGGCATCGGCCTGTTTGGGATCGTGCTGCTTAATACGGGCAGCAATCTGGGCGGTAATCCGTGGGGCGCACTGCTTATCCTGCTGGCCTCGCTAAGCTGGGCGTTTGGTTCTGTATGGAGTTCACGCCTGACGCTGCCGGTCGGCCTCATGGCCGGTGCTGCGGAGATGATTGTTGCGGGAGTCGTTTTGCTGGTGGCCAGCCATCTCAGCGGCGAACACCTGACCGCAATGCCGCCCCTTAGTGGTTTTCTGGCGCTGGGTTATCTGATGGTGTTTGGTTCAATGATTGCCATCAGTGCCTATATGTTCCTGCTGAAAACCGTCCGACCGGCCATTGCTACCAGTTATGCCTACGTCAACCCGATGGTGGCTGTGCTGCTGGGTATCAGTTTCGGTGGAGAATGGTTGTCGCCGGTTGAATGGACTGCGCTGGCGGTAATTTTGTGCGCTGTCCTGTTGGTGACCTTAGGGAAGTTTGTTTTTGGAAGAAAACCGGCTTCTTTACAGGAGGTGAATACCGACAGGTAGGGGGGGGCGGCGGCCCACTGGCTCTTTTAAATTCAACTTCAACTTCAACTTCAACTTCAACTTCAAGTTCAAGGTCGTGGGCTCGCCGCCCACACTGGCCCAAAGGAGGTTTAAACGAACCTCCTTTGGAATCCTGCGTTTTTAAACTGCGCGCTATCGCTGAATCGGGATGGCCGTGTTTCAGGTACCGTTGTTATAGCCGCAAAATGTCGCCGCTTAGGAGGTCCCTTCGCAGCGGGATTCGAGCCTCAGGTCTCGAACCACTTGCTCAGCGCCATTTTTGAATGCGGCCCACACTTTTTTAAATTCAAAATCAGACTGTGCTTCTTTTTTTGTTTTTTGCCTTTTCTTTTGACTTACATAGCCGCTCAGGCGCAGTCAAAAATGGCACCGGATGAGAGGTTCGAGACCTGAGGCTCGAATCCCGAAATACGGGGACGGCGAAGCCGTGACATTTTGCGCCGGGAACGGAAGTGGCTGAAACATGTGCCCTGCCAGCAGCGAAGCTGTCGGTGTCTCATGAAAAAGCCCGGGAGTCCAGAGGGCGGCGGCGACTGGCCGCCTTCTGGGCGGGTGTGGGCAGCAGGCCCACGACTTTTACGTTGAATTTGAATTTAAAGATTTAAAAGCGCATGTGGGCCGCCCAGCCCGCTATTTCTTCTCAAAGAACAGCGTCACTCGCGCCACTTCCACACCAAATTTCTTCAGCGAAGTTACGTTGAACAGGTGTTTGTCGTCCTGCTGGAAGATCCAGTCGTCGAAGGTCAGGCGATGGGTGCTGCCGCTGGCGGTAACGTCCATTTCGTACTTCCAGTTAAACGCGTTCCCGGCCTGATGGCCGGTGGCAGTGCCGATAATATCACCAGCCGTGCCGCTGAAACTGCCGTCAGCCAGTTTGCGGATATGCCACACGCGGATCTGTTTTTCGCCGTCGTCATAAATAAAATCTTCATGCAACGTCAGCGTCGGACCAACCACATCGCCGCGTATTTTCACTGAAAACCGCCGGGTCTGTTTGTGGGTATAATCCTGCACCATGCCGTAGGCGATGCTGTCGCCCTGAAAATAGCTGAAGATATCCAGCTTCGGCTGTGTCTGCTGATAGTCGTTAATATCAGCGCTGCAACCGGCGAGAAACAGCACACAGGCCGCAAGCAGCCCGAGAAAACCGTTGTGCAGGGAATGGCGTGAAACAGTCATAAAACCTCCGGTCGGATGAGTGTTAATCTGACGTTGCAGTGCCCGTCAGCTTGCTGCGTAAATCAGGATATTGCGTGGCAGGCGATAACCAGATCGCCAGAAACGCGTCGCGAAATGCCGGGCTGAACGGTTTGCCAATCGGATTAACTATTACGCTGTCAGGTGCGCGGCTGTAGAATTGGCCGCCGTGATCGTCCGCTACAAAAACGATCTCGCTGCCTTCTCTCACGTCCGGCCAGGTGTTTTCCACCGCCTTCAGCCAGCCATTTTTCTGCGCTGCGTCGGTTAACCCCAGCGCCTGCCACTGATCGGCCGTGGCTTTGGCAAGCTCCTGACGATCAATGCTGCGCAGGTAGTCAATCGCCAGCGCCTGCGGCCATTTCTGCGCCTGATATTTGCCATCGGGCGTCAGTAATGCGGAGTGATAAACGTTGAACGGTCCCCAGGTTAGCGTGGCGCGGCCAACCTGTTGCCAGTTGTCCCACGGCGTCGAGGCGAACCCCGCGCATGAAAACATCAGTACCAGCACAGCCAAAACAAGGTGTTTCATCGGGTTCTCCGCAGCGTATTCCGGGTGCGTAATACCGGCAGGCTGACAAGTGGCAGGAAAATGGCCCAACCCGCCGCCAGCAACGGCCAGACGTAAGACGGTGGGGCGAGCAGGTGCATCGCGCCGAGCCGCATTCCAATGTAATAAGCCAGTGGCCCGCTGAGTGCGCCGAGTGGGATCAACCAGTAACCCTTAAGCCGGACATTGCCCAGCAACCACAGCCACCACGCGCTGAACCCCAGCCACAGCGCCATCATCCACGGGGGGACACCCGGCGCGTTGGCGAATTCAAACAGGCCGAGCACACACCACAGGGAATCCATGATGATGCCCAATAAACAGGCCACTGCCACCCAAAGACGCCGCGTTGACGGCGTGAGTATCAGCATCAAAAAACTGCTGACGACTAAAGGCAGGATCACCCGTTCACGCCCCCAGACGGCCAGCGTCCACCAGGCATCAAAGCCCAGCGTCAGCGACCAGAAGCGCAGGGCTTTCATCCACGCCGCTCGGCGGTCAGTTGTACCGTACTGATGGTGCGTGCCCGGAAACCGGCCTCGCAATAGCACAGATAAAAAAGCCACAGTCGTTTGAAACGATCATCGCTGGCCGAAGCCACCTGCTGACTCCAATAATTGACGACGCGTTCGCGCCATTCATGCAGCGTACGGGCATAGTCGGCGCCGATATCAAACAGGTCACGAACCACCAGACCGGTGTGACGGGTCATGGCGTCGCTCATGGCGGTAATTGACGGCAGGAATCCCCCTGGGAAGACGTAGCGCTGAATGAAATCTACGTTGCGGCTGTAATATTTGTAGCGCTGATCGGCAATGGTGATGGCCTGAATGGCCATGCGGCCATGCGGTTTGAGCAGGGCATTACAGCGCTTGAAGAATGTGGGCAGGTAGCGTTTTCCGACGGCTTCAATCATCTCAATTGACACCAGCTTGTCATATTGGCCGCGTAAGGCACGGTAATCCTCAAACAGTACGGTGACACGATCGCTGAGCCCGGCCAGTTCAATTCGCCGGACGGCAAAATCATACTGCTCACGGGATATTGTTGTCGTGGTCACCTGACAGCCGTATTCGCGCGCGGCAAACTCTGCCATCGCACCCCAGCCGGTACCGATTTCCAGCAGATGATCTCCGGCGTGCAGTTGAAGTTGTTCACACAAACGGCGCATTTTGGCCTGCTGTGCCTGTTCCAGCGTCATTTGTGGTTCCTGGTACCAGGCCGAGGAGTACAACATCTGGCTGTCGAGAAATCCCTGATAAAACGCATTGCCGAGATCGTAATGCGCAGAGATATTTTTGCGCGCCTGCCGGCGGCTGTTGCTGCGCAGAAGATGGATAATGCCGTTAAGTGGGGCACTCAGCCAGCTCAGGCGTGCTTCGATTTTATCGACCAGCCCGAGGTTTTCCGCCAGCAGTTGCAGCACGGTGGTCAGGTTCGGTGTCGTCCAGTCACCGTCGATAAAACTCTCACCGGCAGCGATACTGCCGCCCAGTAATACGCGGCGGTAGGCACGCAGGTGCTGAACTTCGATCACACCCTGCAATGGTGCGCTTTCATCACCAAAGAACAGCGGTGCTGACCCCGGCTCCTGAAGGGTTAATCCGGCACCGCGCAGTTGTTTAAGCACGCTGAGGATCACGCTGCGGGCCGCTTTACTGCGTCGGGAATCTGCGCCATCGTGGGCAAGCTGTACGTCTGGATTGCTCATAGTCAGTCCTTATCAGCAGGGGGATGAGAATAAATGGGTGCACGTTTGAGCCACAGTTTCACTGCCTGCCAGTAGATGGTAACGGCGGTTTTACCGGTCATCAGCGGCAGCCGCCAGAGCTGTTTGCGCAAGGTCTGGCGGGTCAGAGGTTGGGCGATGAGCGTCAGCGTGGCATCAAATTCCCGCGTTTTGCGGTGGTTCTCGATATGAACGCGGAGCTGTTTACCCGGCGGCGTCAACTGCCAGTGATAGACCATGTCCATAGGGTTGAAAGGTGAAACGTGAAACGCTTTGGCGACCGGCAAACTGCCGTCAGGCAAAACAGCGTAGGTATGACGCTCGTTCCAGGGCGTATTGCGCACTTCGGCCAGCATCCAGCGCAACACGTCTTCGCTGTCATATAGATAGTAAAAATTGACCGGATTAAAATAGAGTCCGAAATAGCGCAGCTGACACAGCAACTTCACCCTTCCTGTCAGACGTTCTCCGGTCAGTTCTGCAATGCGATCCTGCGCTTTAGTTTTAATGTCACCGCCGCCGAGATAATCACTGCGCCGGAAAGTGGCAGCAGAAAACTTCTCAAGCCGGATGCCTACCCGATGGAGTTGATCCAATTCTTCAAGGTCGATAAGCGGCATGAAAATCGCGTAATCAAAACAGTGCTCTACCGGCGTGAACCGGCGATGACGCACCCCGCCGACGTACAGCGCGCTGTTCATGACGCCACCCGTTCAGCGACAGGTCGACGCAGAGGTTCGGCATTTTTCAGCAGTTCCTGTACCACGTCGCGGGCACTGTTGACGCCGTCTTCATGAAAACCGTTGTACCAGTACGCTCCGCAGAACCAACTGCGGTGGTGACCGTTGATCCAGCCGCGCTGCAACTGAGCGCAGTGGCTGGAAAGATTGAGTACCGGATGCATATAGTGCGTGCGGAACAGGATCTTGCTCTCATCAACCGGCGTGGTCGGGTTCAGTGAGACGCAAAACGTGTGCGGCGAATCGAGGCCCTGCAATATATTCATGTTGTACGTCACGCTGGCCTGACGCTGGCGGACAGCAGGGTCCTGCACTGGCAGCAGGTAGTTCCAGCTGGCCCAGGCGCGTTTCTGGCGCGGCAGATGGCGCGTATCGGTATGCAGGATCACTTCATTGGACTGATAGGGCAGCGCGCCGAGAATATCTTTTTCGTCCTCGGTAGCGTCCCTGCCGAGCAGGGCCAGTGCCTGATCGGAGTGGCAGGCGAAAATCACCTGGTCGAAATGTTCTGCGCCACGCGGCGTTTGCAGCGTCACGCCGGCTTCATGGCGTACGACGCTGTGTACCGGCATCGAGGTCAGTAATTCAACGCGAGCAGGGAGTTTTTGCTGCATTCGACGGATGTATTCCCTCGAGCCACCGGGCACTACCATCCACTGCGGACGGTTGGCGACGTCAAGCAGGCCGTGGTTTTCGAAAAAGCGCAGAAACAGTGACAGCGGGAAGTGCGCCATGTCGTTCAGTGATGATGACCAGATGGCGGCGCCCATCGGCAGTACATAGTGCAGAGCGAAGAACTCAGAAAATTGGTTCTGGTCCAGCAGGTCACCGAGCGTCACTTCATCATTGTTGGGATTGTGCAGCCGTTGCTTGCACAGGGCGTTAAACCGCAAAATCTCACGTAAAAAACGCCAGAATTTAGGCCGGAAAACGTTTCGGCGCTGGGCGAACAGCGTATTCAGCGTGTGGCCGTTGTACTCAAAGCCGGTCAGCGGATTACGCACCGAAAAACTCATCTCCGTCGGCTGGCCCTGCAAACCCAGCTCGCCCAGCAGGGCGATAAAGTGCGGGTAAGTGCGCGAGTTATAGACGATAAACCCGGTGTCGATAGCGTAGTCGCGGCCGTCGAGTGAGATGTCCACTGTTGCGGTATGACCGCCCAGCGTGCGGGCTGCTTCGAACACCGTAATGGCGCAGTCGGGTGACTGCCGGGATAACATCCAGGCGCAGCTCAGGCCGGAAATGCCGCTGCCGATAATGGCAATTTTCATCAGTTGGTCACCTCACCAGCCGTTGAGTCAGACGTTTTTGCCATGCGAGAGGCAGCAGGGCGACAGTTTTCAAAAGCAGGGCGAACAGAGGCGGGAAGGCAATTTCTGCGGATCCACGCGCCAGCCCTTTACGGATAAACCGGGAGGCTTGTTCCACGCTGACCATCATTGGCATCGGGAAATCATTGCGCTCAGTCAGCGGTGTTTTGACAAAGCCGGGCATCACCAATGAAACGTGGATCCCACGCGGTGTGAGGTCCAGAGCGAGGGAGCGGGCAAAATAGGCCAGCGCAGCTTTAGAGGCGCCATAGGCTTCGGCCCGCGGCAGAGGCACTAGCGACGCAGTCGAACCCACTAATGCTACCCGTGCCCCCGTTTGCAAACCTGGCAACAGAGCATCAAGGCAGTTGACCGGTCCCAGCACATTCGTATTGAGTACCCGGGCGACTTTTTCGGCATCGACGATGCCGTTGTCGAGGTATTCGCAGGTTCCGGCGCACAGGATCACCAAATCGGCCTGCACCCAGGCCAGAGCCTGACGAGTCAGTGACAGATCGGTCATGTCGAAACTCAGGGTATCAATGACCGGATGGGTAAGATTCAGCGCCTCAAGTTTGGCAGGATCACGTCCGCAGGCAGTGACTTTCCAGCCTTCAGTTGCATAATCCATCGCCAGTTGCTTGCCGATGCCGGAACTGGCACCGGTGATAAGGACGTGGTTCATGATTTTAGCCTCGCTTTCAGCGACCTGACTGCTATGCCCAACAGCGGCACGTGCTCATATAACATGGCGCCCATATCGTAATAATCATGCTGATAGATGATCAGGTCATCGTCGATGCGCAGATGGCTGACGCCATCAAGAGAAAGATCCTGCCCTTTATTCAGTTTCGGATGGGCGTAGTTCATACGCCATAACAGCGTAGCCTCATTGCCGTTTTGCAGGATCTGCGGAATATCAAAGCGGCAATAATTGACGGTTTTAAGCAACTGGCGAAAGTACTCCTCCAGTGCGTCCACGCCGTTGTGTTGGCCCACCGGATCGATAAACACAATGTCCGGATGATAAATGCGAGAAAGCTGTGGCAGTTGGCCGTCATCAAGATGACGATAAAAATCGGCCAGCCTTCCGAGGATATCGGGGGAAGTCGCGCTGTCAGCAAGGTAATCAGTCATGGTCGTCCCCTGCGCCAGGGGCGGGATCGGTCAGCAAGGCAGCGCTGCCGAGCAGTTCAACTGGTAGCCCTTGCTCATGCCACTGGGCCAGCCTGTTTTTCTGGACACGGGTCAGCCGCCCTTCGGACCACACCAGTATCTGATGCGCCCGCAGGTTTTCCAGCTGTGGCTCTTCCAGCGGTTGTGGCAGGAGATCGATCTGTACGCCTTCCTCACTGCGGATAATGGCTTCAAGCCAGAGCTCAGTGCTGTCTATCGTCCCCCAACCCAGCAGCACAACGCGTACGCCGGGTCTTTTACGTGCGGCATTCAGACACATCACCGCATGTTCAATCAGGATACCGTCAAGCAGATTGCGCAGCAGCATAAGGGCCGGGCCGCCTGAACTGAGGCGGGTACGCAATGGGCGCAGAACGTTATTGACGAGTGCCATCGCCGGATAATCGCGGCCCAGTTCGCTGAGTAACTGGCGGACTTTTTGCATATTGCTATTTTGCAGGGCATCCAGCAGTCGGTGTTCGGACTGTGACCAGCCGCTCGGTAAGGGGGCGACAGTGCCTTCCAGGAGTGCCTTCACTTGCCCGACCGGTACCCCGCGGTTAATCCACGACAAAATAGTACGGATGGTGTCGAGATCGTTGTCATCAAACAACCGGTGGCCACCTTCGCTGCGCTGAGGCTTCAGCAGGCCATAGCGGCGCTGCCACGCGCGCAGGGTGACGGGATTGATACCACAAATACGGGCTACTTCACCGATGCTGTACTGAGACATAAGTCCTTCCGAAATATTCATACCGTTAATATTTACTCTAGCTGGTATGGGGAAACTTGTACAAGTTTATTGTTGTTGTACAACTTCAACTCCAAGGTCGTGGGCATCGGCCCACACCGACTTGGGGCGGCCAATCGCCGCCGCCCCAAGACCCCAGGCTCTTTTTACTGCGCGCTTCGCTGAATCGGGACGGACATGTTTCAGGCATTTCCGCGCCTACCGCAAAATGTCGCCGCTTAGGCGGTGTCTTCGCTGCGGGTTCGAGCCACAGGTCTCGAACCTCTTGCTCAGCGCCATTTTTGAATGCGGTTTATGGGCTATGTAAGTCAAAGGCAGCAGGGGGAATTAATCAGCAACATCTATTCAATAAATGAATATTGCGAAAATCTCATATATGAAATAAATTCTCGTAATTGGGAATTTTATTAAAAGGTGAGAACCGTGAACGATGGGCATCTGAACGACGATATGCGCTTGGCGGAAAGGCTGGCGTATTTGCGGGTTAATCAGGGATGGTCGCTGGAAGTGTTATCGGCGCAGACGGGTATCAGCCGGGCGACGTTGTCGCGTATTGAGCGCGGGGAGACCAGCCCGACGGCGTCGTTGCTCGGTAAACTCAGCGCGGCCTATGGGTTGACCACCTCGCGTCTGCTGATGGCGCTGGAGGATAACCCGCCTGAGCTTATCCGCCACGGGCAGCAGTCGGTGTGGCGTGATACGGATACCGGTTTCGAAAGACGTTCTGTTTCACCTCCGGCTCACGGTTTTCGCGCTGAATTGATGGCGGGAAAATTGAAAGCAGGTGCGACCATCTCTTATGATTCGCCGCCAGTGGTGGGCCTTGAACAACATATCTGGCTGCTCGAAGGCGTACTGGAGCTTACGCTCGACCAGCGCCATTTTCGGCTGCAAAAGGGCGACAGCCTGCGTTTTCATCTGTTCGGCGCGTCATCCTTCCACGTTCCCGGCCCGGATGACGCGCATTACGCGATCGTCATTTCCCGGCCTTAAATCCTCCACCTGCCACCCCAGAGGTAAACAGCATGTCGAAACAAAACGAAGTGGTTGTGACCGAAGTGTTTAACGGCGCACTCAGCGCCGATGATTTGCATCAGTTGGCCGACACGCTGGAGCAGGCCGTGGCGCAGGGGGCGAGCATCGGTTTTGTACCGCCTTTCGGGCACACTCAGGCGCTGGCGTTTTGGCAGAAACTCATTCCGGGATTTATCTCAGGGGATCGCCGCCTGCTGGTGGCACGACTGAACGGAAAGATTGTCGGTACGGTGCAGCTGGCCGTCAGCCAGCCCGCCAACGGTATCCACCGTGCGGATGTAAATAAGTTGATGGTTCACCCCGACGCCCGCCGTCTGGGCATCGCCCGTTCGCTGATGGAAGCAATCGAGCAGGTTGCGCGCAGTGCAGGTAAAAAATTGCTCGTACTGGACACCATTTCAGATGGCGCAGCACAAGGGCTATACACTTCGCTGGGGTATGAGATTTCGGGGCGAATTCCTGACTATGCCATGTCTACGGCGGGGGAGCTGGAACCAACTACTGTCATGTTTAAAATTCTGGAGTAGCGCATGACAAATAAATTCAACATCGAACTGGCTGATATCAGCAGCCATGATGCCGTCAGAATATTAGGTTTGCTCTCCGACCGGTTGCAGCAGATCACCGGTGATAGCGGTGTTTCATCATTTTCAGCGCAGGCAATGACTGAGGTGGGGGCCTGTTTTGTGATAGCCCGCGATAAACAAGGTAATGCCTTGGGATGCGGCGCGCTGCGCAGGCTTAAAAGCGGTATAGCAGAGCTGAAACAGATGTATGCCCAACCGGGGTATCCAGGGTTAGGAACGTCAATCCTGTCCTCTCTTGAGTCTCATGCCCGTCAGTTGGGATATCAGCAAATCTGGCTGGAAACGCGACGTATCAATAAACGGGCCGTCAGCTTTTATCTCGCCCGTGGTTATCATGAGATTGATAACTACGGCCAGTACAAAGGCAGGGCAGAAGCGGTGTGTTTTGCAAAAACGTTAGATTTAAAAGATAACGAAAACAGAGATAAAGACAAAACTCAGACCCGAATTTGACCTAAATGCTCAGGCAGCATTCAAAAATAGCGCTGAATGAGAGGTGAGAAACGGCGAGCGGTTTTTATGCGAGCTGGTCCGAACCCGAAATGAAGG
>CAMLBO010000094.1 GCA_946478305.1 uncultured Enterobacterales bacterium | reverse complement strand
CCATAATATTGATGGCCTGACAGGCCGGTTCGACGGCGGTGTCCAGCCAGCGGTCGAAGGTTTCCTCGTCTACCCGCAGCAGATCGTCCGGCGTGGCGCTGACCGGATCCAGCCCGCAGGCTTCGTAAGCGGCCTGCAAGGAGAGGTAGCGTTCGAGGCAGCCGCGGTTGCCGCAATAGCACTCGCGCCCACCCGGTTGCACCACCATGTGACCGACTTCGCCCGCATTGTGTGCATGGCCGGTGTAAATTCGCCCGTCGGTGAAGATGCCAGCGCCGAGGCCGGTACCGATATAAAGATAGACAAACGAGGTGAGCTGCTTGGCGATACCGTGAAAACGCTCGCCGATGGCGGCGACGGTGGCGTCGTTCTCAAGGGTGACCGGCCAGCCGCTGGCAGCGCTCAGACGCGCTTCGACATCCACATTATCCCAGCCGTGCAAGGTGGTTGGCCCGGCGGAGGAGATCCCCTCCACGCCAAAGGGTCCCGGCATGACGATGCCGATGCCTAACATTTTTCGCCAGTCGATTTTCACCTGTTGGCGCATTTCTTGCAGGATTTGCTCAATCAGGGCCAGCGTTGGTTCCGGCTGCGGTTTTTGTACCGCCACCAAATGACGAAAACGCACGGTTCCGGTGAGATCGACGAGCACAATCAGCAGCGATTGATGATCAAGATGGATGCCAATCGAGTAGGCGCTGTCCGGATTGAGTGTCAGTGGCGTTGCTGGTTGGCCGCGTCCACCCGCCCTGCGCGGCAGATGTGAAGAGAGAATGCCCGCCGCTTCGAGTTCGGTAGCGATGTTGGAAACGGTTTGCGGCGTCAGCGACGTCAAACGGGCGATTTCAGCGCGGGTCAGTTCGCCGTAAAGGCGAATCGCTTCGATAACAACGCGGCGGTTATGAGCCCGGGCGTGTTCAAGATTAGTACCAGAAGTTGTCATAACTGCCTATGCACCAAGGGAAAGCCTGCAGGCAGTATGCTGCCAGACAATTGAGCAATCAAATTGATTTTATTATTACGATTGGCGCGATGAATGTGTTCAGAATGACGGCGGTATCACAGCAATGAATGTTATGGCCGTGTTAATAGTATGCGACAGAAATTATTCAAGACAGACACTTTTCCAGAAATATCACGTGTAGCAACGGCAAGGATGCTGCTCCACCCGGAGCCGACGGCGGTTTTTTTTTACCGCTGATTAAAGCAATCAAATTGATTTAATTATCCTAATGACCGGAGACTAACGATGAAGATTCGATTAACCCCTGCCGCTACCTTATGTGCATTGGCTTGTTTTAGCGCCAGTGCACTGGCTGACACCACCCTCAGCGCCCTGTTTATGACGCAGGCGGCCTACAGCGAAGCGGATATCCGCGCCATGACGGCGGAGTTCACCAAACAACATCCCGATATCAAAGTAAATCTGGAGTTTGTTCCTTACGAAGCGCTGCACGACAAAATCGTTGCCGCGCGCGGTGCCGGTGCCAACGGGTATGACGTCGTGCTGTTTGATGCCATCTGGCCGGCAGAATTCAACAAATACGGTCTGTTGCAGGATGTCACCTCACGCATCACCGGCGATGAAAGCAAAAAAATCTTCGACGGCGCGATCTCCACCGTGACCTACAAAGATAAACGTTGGGGCATGCCGTGGATCCTCGACACCAAATATCTTTATTACAACAAAGCCATGCTGGCGAAAGCCGGGATCACTACCCCGCCTGCGACCTGGGCTGACGTCGAGAAACAGTCTGAGATCTTGAAAGAAAAAGGCATCGTCAAATTCCCACTGGTCTGGAGCTGGTCGCAGTCTGAAGCCCTGCTGTGCGACTACACCACGCTGGTTTCGGCGTTCAAAGGCAGTTTCTATCAGGACGGCAAGCTGAACTTCACCAATTCCGGCGCAATGAAAGCCATTGATTTCATGAAGGAGACGCTGGACAAAGGGCTAACCAACCCGAATTCGCGTGAATACCTGGAAGAGGACGTGCGTAAGTCCTTCTCTAACGGTGACGCGGCCTTCGCCCTGAACTGGACCTACATGTACAACATGGCCAACGACCCGAAACAGAGCAAAGTGGCCGGTCAGGTGGGTGTGGTGCCCGCACCGGGTTCCGTAGCCGGTCAGGCCTCAGGCGTCAACGGCTCGATGGGGTTGGGTATCGCCAAAGCCAGTACCCATCCGGATCAGGCGTGGGAATACATCACCTATATGACCTCGCAGCCAGTTCAGGACAAATACGCCAAGCTGAGCCTGCCAATCTGGAAGTCTTCGTATGATGATCCGGCGGTACAGAAAGATCAGGAAGCGCTGATCGCGGCGGCCAAAACCTCGCTTAACGTGATGCTGTCGCGTCCGGTAACGCCGGATTACTCGCGTCTGTCAAATATCCTGCAACAGAATATTCAGGGCGTACTGCAAGGCAAAGTCACCGCGAAAGACGGCATGACCACGGCCACCGACGCTGCCGATCGCCTGCGTTAATTCTTAAAGCCAACACCACGCCCCCACGACTTCGGTATGAGGGGCACACCAACACCACGGAAATTGCCATGTTGACTTTACCCCAACGCGAGAAACGACAGGCCTGGACATTATTAGCACCTATGTTGCTAATGATGTTTCTGCTGACCGCTTGGCCGCTGGCCCGCACCCTGTGGCTCAGTTTTACCGACGCTGGCCTTATCGGTGACGGCACTGCGCCAAACTGGGTGGGCAGCGACAACTTTATCTATGCACTGACCGATCCGGATTTTCGCGCCGCGTTATGGCGCACCCTGTATTTCACGATTGTCTCAGTGATTTTCGAAGGCATTATCGGCGTGCTGGTCGCGCTGCTGCTTAATCAACCATTCTGGGGACGCAGTGCCCTGCGCGTACTGGTGATTTTGCCGTGGGCGCTGCCGACCATCGTGAACGCCACCATGTGGCGGCTGAATTTCAATCCGGATTACGGCAGTATCAACGCCCTGCTGACGCAAATCGGCGTGCTTGACAGCTACCGCAGCTGGCTGGGCGATACCTCATCAGCGCTGAATGCGGTGATGTTCGCGGATATCTGGAAAAACTATCCGCTGATCACCCTGTTGACGCTGGCCGCGTTGCAGACCATCCCTGAGGATCTGTTTGAAGCTGCCCGGCTGGACGGCGCCTCACCGTGGCGGCGTTTTTGCAAGATCACCTTTCCGGCGATTGCCGCCCCGCTGGCGGTGGCGCTGGTTTTGCGCACCATCGACGCCTTTAAAGTCTTCGACATTATCTATGTCATGACCCGCGGAGGGCCGCTCGACAGCACCAAAACGGTCAGCTTCTTTGTGTATCAGGAGTCGTTCAGCTATTTGCGCGCGGGCAGCGGAGCGGCTTACGCCATTCTGATGACCCTGATTTGCACCGTGCTGATTTTGATTTATATGCTGATGTTACTACGTCAGCGCCGTTCAGGGAGCGTGGAATGAAATCGAAAATCCGTCTGATTCTGCGTTATATGTTCGCCTTTTTACTGGCGGTATCTATTCTCGCGCCGCTGCTGTGGATGTTCCTGATGAGCGTCAGCTCGGCGGAAGACCTGACCCGCATTCCGCTGGAGTGGCTGCCGCGACACTGGGATTTCGGCCGTTACGCCAGTCTGCTGACCCTGCAGGCCGGGCAGCCCGGTACGCTGTTCCTGCATGCGCTGGGTAACAGCCTGCTGGTTGCCTGCGGCGCGACGATCATTTCGCTGCTGCTGGCGATTCCGGCGGCCTACAGTTTTTCCCGCTATCCCGGTCGTAATGGCTGGCTGTTCGGCAGCCTGGCAATTTATATGGTGCCGCCGGTGGCCTTCGTGCTGCCGCTGTACTTCATCTTGCAAAAACTCACCCTGCTCAATACCCATCTCGGGCTGGTGCTGGTCTATTGCTCGATGATCCTGCCGTTCCTGACCTGGATGCTGAAAAACCAGTTTGACGCCCTGCCGATTGATATCGAACAGGCGGCGCGGCTTGACGGTTTACGTTTCTGGCAGGTTTTACTGCGTATTACGTTGCCGCTGGCCAAACCGGCGCTCGGGGCCTCGGCGATGTTTGGCTGGCTGCTGGCCTGGGATGAGTTCTTCTACGCGCTGCTGTTCACTAACAACATTGATGCCCAGACGTTACCGGTGACCATCGCCGGATTTACCGCCGGGCGCGCCACCGATGATGGCCTGATCGCCGCCGTCGGTATTCTGGCGGCCATTCCGCCACTGTTTATTGCTTTGTGGTTGCAGAAGACGCTGGTCAGCGGTTTAACCAGCGGCGGCAGCAAGGGCTAAGCGCCAGCATTATGGGGATCCTTAGACATGAATAGACCAGAAACACAGGCCACGCTGTACGTGGTGGGCAATCTGAACGTCGATTTGATCATGAGCACACTGCATCAGTGGCCGAAAAAAGGCACTGAAGCGATGCTTGAGAGCAGTTCGCTGCGCCCCGGCGGTTCTGCCGGAAACTGCGCGCTGGCGCTGGCCGCGTTAGGTACTCCGCATCGCCTGGTGGCTAATCAGGGTAACGATCAGTTCACCGCCTGGCTGGCTAGCCTATTCCCGGAGAGCGCACCGCACTGGCCGACCGCCAACTGCGAAACCTCGCTGACCTTTGGCGTGACGCACCCGGATCACGAGCGGACCTTTTTCAGCAATCAGGGCAACATCGTCCGGCTCAATCTTGACGACGTGCTGCTGCAACTGCCTTCGCAGGCCGCACCCGGCGACTGGGTGCTGCTGTGCGGCACCTTCCTGTGCACCCGTCTGTTCCAGCAATATACCCCGCTGCTGGCAGCCCTGAAACAGCGGGGTTATCAGGTGGTGGTTGACAGCGGCTGGCCGCCTCAGGACTGGAGCGACGCACTGCGCCAGCAAATTGAGCCATGGCTCGGTTATTGCGATGCCCTGCTATTAAATGAGGTCGAAACCCTCGGCATGGCTAACGGACAAACGCTGGATGACAGTGCCGCGCATTTGCTGGCGTATATGGCCCCGGGGGCTTTTGTGGTGGCGAAGTGCGGGCCGGATGGCGCGAGGTTGTGGTCTGCGGGTCAACAATGGCATCAGGCCGCACAGAGCGTGACCGTGGTGGATACCATCGGCGCCGGTGACAGCTTCAACGCCGGTTTTCTGTCAGCACTGGCTTACGGCCTTGACCATCAGCAGGCACTGCAATGGGGCGTGCGCGTGGCGGGCAGCGCCATCAGCAGCAACCCACGACAATATCCTGACTGGCAGACGTTGCTTTCACTTTCGGCGGAGAAACAGTAAATGGCATTGGTTGAATTAGTCAAAGTCGCTAAAAATTATGGCAAGCAGCAGGTGCTGAAACCGCTGGATCTGACCATTAAAGACGGCAGTTTCACGGTGCTGGTCGGCCCGTCGGGCTGCGGCAAATCCACCCTGCTGCGTTTGCTGGCCGGGTTAGAGTCACTGTCTGACGGCGATATCCTGCTTGATAAAGTGCAGATCAATAATTTTGATCCGGCCGATCGCGATATCGCCATGGTGTTTCAGTCCTACGCGCTCTACCCGCACCTGACGGTAGCCGAGAATATGGCGTTCCATATGCAGGTCAAAAAAGTGCCGAAAGCCGAGCAGCAGGCCAAAGTGCTTCAGGCAGCTAAAGTGCTGGGCATCGATCATCTTCTCCAGCGCCTGCCGAAAGATCTCTCCGGCGGTCAGCGCCAGCGCGTGGCGATGGGCCGTGCGCTGGTGCGTAATCCGAAGGTGTTTCTGTTCGACGAACCGCTGTCGAATCTGGATGCGCAGTTGCGTATGGAGCTGCGGGCCGAAATTAAATCGGTGCATCAGCAGTTCCGCACCACCACCGTCTATGTGACGCACGATCAGGTCGAGGCCATGACGCTGGCCGACAATATTGTGGTGATGAAAGACGGCTACATCGTGCAGCAAGGCTCACCGCTGTCGATTTACGACCAGCCGGTTAACACGTTTGTCGCGCGTTTTATCGGTTCGCCGCCAATGAATTTACTGGCCGGAGTTTTCCTCACCTTTAACGGTACACCGGGTGTGGGCTGCGGCCAGTTATGGTTCGCGCTCCCGGAAAAATGGTGGGCACAGGCACGCCATTCAGAGGGCCAGCCGGTGACGGTCGGTCTGCGTCCGCACGATGTCAAAATTGTGGAACACAGCCTGCAGCCTGCGGCAGAACTGCGTCTGCTGGAAGTCACCGGTGAAAGCAGCCTGCTGCACGTCACCTGGAACGGTTTTCCGATGCACGTTCAGTGTGCGGGACGTGCCAGCGTAAGCAGTGAGAAACCCGTCTGGCTGGAAGCCAACAGTACCAATATTCATCTGTTTGATGCGAAGTCCGGGGAGCGTCTGCAAAGCGAGTAATCTTTTTGTGGGTTGCCGTCCTAACCTGCTTTTTCAGCTTTGGAAAGCTGAGGGAAACTTTTCAATTCAACTTCAACTTCAACATCAAGGTCGTGGGCGTCGGCCCACACCGATCAGAGACCCGCAGTCGCGCGGGCCTCTTTTACATGAGACACCGACAGCTTCGCTGCTATGTAGGTCAAAAGACGAATAAAAAGACAAAACCGGATCTGCATTTGTCTTTAAAAATTGTGGACAATATTTTGCGGCGATAACAGCGGTTGCTGAAACACGGCACTCCCGATTCAGCAAAACGCGCAGTTTAAAAACGCTGGTCCACGACGTTGACGTTAAAGGCCGGTTTGGGCTGCGGCCCAGGTTTCACGGCTTTGGCGCTTTAAACCGGTATGGCTCAATCCCGGATACCGCCACCGGCAAACTGAAAATGTCCCCGGCCAGCGAGAAATGGCGCAGCTCTTCTTGGGTCATGCCGAATTTGGCGCTGGTGATAAACAGCGTCGCTAACCCTTCCCCACCAAAGCAACAGCTGGTTGGCCTCGGCACGGGGAGGTCAACTTTTTGCAGTAACCCGCCCGTCGCGCTGTAGTGCAGCAGGCAGCTACCGTTGAACTGACATACCCAGATATTGCCTGCAACATCAATGGAGATGCCATCAGGCCTGCCGAGATTGGCGGGCGTTTCGACCAGCAGCCTGGGATTATGCAACGTGGCATATTTAGCGCACCAGTCTGCCTGGTAAATCGCCCGTGCGACGGAGTCGACGTAGTAAATGGTCTCTCCTGAGGCCGACCAGGCGATACCGTTGGGCAACCCCATGCCGCTCAGTAACACGCTTTTTTGCAGATCTGCCCCGTACCCGTGCAGGCTGCCGGACCCTAACGAATGTGCTTCATCCATCAGACCGGTGATAAACCGTCCCTGCGGATCGCAAGCGCCGTCGTTGTATCTGAACGAGGGCTCGCTGCTCACTTGCGGACTGCGGGCCGTGACCTTTTCACGCTGTAAATCAAACAATGCCACCTGCCGGTCATCGGTAAAGATCAGGTTGCCGTCTGACGTCAAGGCCAGTGCTCCCACTCTCCAGGTTGAACGGTAAATCAGCCGGGGTGGCTGGCTTCCCTGAATGGCGTGGATTTCCCCCGCCGTGATATCGATATAAAACAGCGTGCCACTCGGGGCATCCCATACCGGACTTTCGCCCAGACAGGTCTGCACCGCTGAAAAATGGCGGAGCCGGATGGTTTGCATCATCTTAATACTCCCTGATGTTCAGCCACTGGTCGCGGACACTTTCGGGACTCGCGGCCTTGATGCGCGCCAGCGCCAGAGGGTAATGCACGCCGCTGTTTTCGTTGAAGCGGCAGCCGGTAAACTGCCCGTTGCTGGCGCGCAGGATCACGCCGCTCTCCTGACAATCTTCTGATGCCAGAAACAGTGCGCCGGGTACCACCGACTCTGCCGTCAGGTTGTCCGGTTTGCCGCTGACGCCCCACATGCGGGTTTTCGCCACCGGCGAAATGGCGTTGACCAGAATACCGTCAGGCTTCCCTTCCATCGCCAGCGCATTCATGATGCCAACCTGCGCCATCTTTCCGGCCGCGTAGGCGCACAAACCCGGCTGCGCGTACTCAGCAAACATGGCCCGGTCGGATGTGGTCAGCACCATACGCGCAGCTCTGGATTTTTTAAGATGTGGCCAGGCGAATTTACTCAGCCATAGTGGCGCATATAAATTGATGCCCAGTGCGCGATCGACAAAGGTCAGGTCTGTCTCCTCAACCTGCTGGTAACCGACCCAACCCGCGTTATGGATCAGAATATCGAGGCCGCCAAATCGGCCGACCGCCTGCTCAATCAGTTCCCGGCAGTCGGCTTCATTCGCATAGTCACCATGATGGGCAAGCGCCTCAAAGCCCTGCCGCGCCAGTGCTGCCACGGCATTCTGTACAACCGACGCATCGCTGCCCGCGCCGCTGTTGTCAGTTCCTGCATCCGCCAGTATCACTTTTGCGCCACGCCTTGCCAGTTCAGTCGCGTAAGCCAGACCCAGCCCCCGGCCCGCACCGGTGATCACCGCAATTTTGTTCGTAAAATTCATCCATCACCTCGCTGTAAAAACCCAAGGTTAACCCTCTGCCGTCGCGATGGTTAATACCGTTCAACTGCCTAACTGATATAAAATTAATATCAGTAACTCGGCTTACCCTGCGCATAATGTATTGATGCCAACTCAGAGAGAAAAATGGGAATGATTGAAACCCGTGTGCTAAAGCAGTTTCTGGTGGTGGCCGAAGAGCTGAATTTCCATCGGGCGGCGTTGCGACTGCATATGTCTCAGCCACCGTTGAGCGTGGCTATCCGCCAATTGGAGGAGAAGCTCGGCCTGACGCTGTTTATCCGTGACCGGGGCGGCGTGCAACTGACCCCTGCGGGGGGATCTTTCGTGCAAACCGCCGATGCCATGTTGCAGGCATTGAACGATGGGATCGGTCAGGCGCGAAATATTGCCGGGGGAAAGGCAGGAAAACTCACCCTCAGTTCGGTTTCGCTGGCAGCCTATCAGACCTTGCTGGAGCCGCTGCGGCAGTTCAGACAAAATTACCCGCAGGTGGAACTGGTGATTAAAGAGATGCCGTCCGCCCTGCAAATTCAGGCGTTACAACGGGGTGAAACCGATCTGGCATTTGTGAGAAAACCGGCGCTGATGCCGCAGGAGATCGCATCAGCGCTGTTTTTAACCGAAGAAATTCAGGTGGCTCTGCCTGCGCAACACCGGCTGGCGGCAGAGAAAACTATCGATTTAGGGCAGTTAGCACAGGAGGATTTTGTCTTCACGCCGGAACGCCTAGGCGACGGGTATTACCATCAGTTGCTCGGGCTTTGCATTCAGGCAGGGTTTTACCCCAAAATTGTGCAGGAAGCGGCGCAGCTCAGCACGCTGATTGCGTTAGTGTCCTGTGGCTTTGGCGTGGCATTGGTGCCGGAATCTCTGGCGGGACAGACCTTCAACGACAGAGTGCGATTTTTGCCTTTACAGACAGGAAGCCATTCAGCTTGCGTTGAACTCTTTATGTTGCAGCGGGCCGGGCCTGCATCACCGCTGCTGGTGAATTTCCTGACGCTGCTTAATAGTGAATGTATTTCAACAAACAACAAGGATTCAAGAACATGAAAACAGCAGGATGGCTGCTGCCCGTGATCCTGACACTGACGGGATGTGCGACCTCAGGCACGGGCCAGCATCACGCCCAGACGCTGAGCCAGGCGCTGATATCCGTCGGCGCGGCACCTGCGCTGGCGGGCGCGTCAACGGGAATGATCGTACGTGACGCCAACAGCGGTAAAGTGTTGTACCAGACGCACAGTGACCTGCGTATGGTGCCTGCTTCAAACATGAAGCTACTGACGTCAGTGGCGGCTTTTGGGATTTTAGGACCCGATTACCGTTTTGACACCCGCCTGCTGACCAACGGTACGCAGCGCGGTGACAAACTGAATGGCGATATTTATTTACAAGGCAGCGGCGATCCGACCCTGCAACCTGCCGATCTGGACGCCTTTGCGGCTTCGCTTGCGCAACGGGGTATCCGGCAAATTCACGGGCGTCTGCTGCTCGATGACAGCGCCTTCGACAGCGTACCTTTTGGTCAGGGCTGGAGCTGGGAGGATGAACTTTTCGCCTTCGCCGCACCCATTTCTGCGCTGAATTACACCGTTGATCCTGAAGGGGACATAAACGTCGTGCGCGTGGAGGTGCGCCCCGGTGCCAGCAAAACTTCCCCCGCGGTGATAAGCGTGTATCCCGCCACGAACGCCGTCACGTTAATCAATAACACCACCACGGGCGATGCGACGGCGTTAAGCGTCAACCGGCGGGCGGGCAGCAACCAAATTGTGGTGAGCGGTACGATTGCCGCGAAGGGTGAAACTTACTCACGACAGATAACGGTGGACGATCCTACTCAGATGGTCGGCGCGTTGTTATATGCCGCCCTCAAGGAACATGGGATCACCGTGCGGGGTGACATCGGCAAGGCCGCCCCCCCTGCAAACGCCGAGGTGCTGGCCAGTAAAACATCCGCCCCGCTTTCCGAGCTGGCTGTGACTTTCCTTAAGCTGTCGAATAATAGCTATGGTGAGATCCTGACGAAGGCCATGGGCCGTCAGGCGCAGGGAAAGGGTGACTGGGAGTCAGGCCTGCAAACCCTCCATAAATACCTACAGCAGCAGGGAATCAATACCGACGCACTGCGTCAGGTTGATGGTTCAGGGTTGTCGCGTATGAATCAGGTGACGCCAGAACAGCTGGCGGCGGTGCTGTTAGTTGCTCGCAAACAACCGTGGTTTAACGCCTGGCATAACGCACTGCCGGTAGCCGGTGTACCTGCATTGATGGTGGGCGGAACCTTGCGTAACCGCATGATCAATACGCCAGCTGCCGGGCGTGCATACGCCAAAACCGGATCCCTGACCGGCGTTTCGTCGATCAGTGGCTATGTGGATTCGGCCACCGGCAGACCGCTGGTGTTTTCGATGATCAGCAATAACTATCTGGTTCCCGGAGCACAGATTAAAGCGCTGGAAGATAAGATGGTGGTCACGCTGGCATCCTGCGACTCCAGCGTGGTTTGCCACTAAAAACCGGTGATCACTGCCCGGTAATTGGCCAGCGTCTGGCGCAGCTCGACGTCTCCATCAGAGATGTCTTCCAGCGTCAGATGCTGTCCTTGCCAGAGTTTACTGAGACACTACGCTGAATTTCTGGCTATCTGCTAATGATCTGTTATGCACTCATTAAAGCCGAATACCTGATTGAGTGCTGAAAACGGGGGCGGGAACAATAAATCAACAATATAGATACAAACAGCACGTATTATCACTGAACCCTATGATTGCCGCACGCTTTGCCAAAACCTGAATCATTCACCTCCGTATCCTTCCCCGGCTTTCGTCACACCCGTAGTCACGAAATAGTGTCATCAACAAAACACGGGAGAAATGTATGAAACAGGTATTGCTGAATCATTTGGTGAATTTTTTATTGTTGTGCACAGGGGCTTTTGCCGTGGTCGGGGTTATTTATCTCGACGTCGCGGTTCTCAAAGACAACGTTGGCGAGATCTCTGCCACCGAAATATTACAAGAGATGGTGCTGTTTACCATCAGCGCCCTGTTCTTCTGGCAGGTGAAACGCCACCCCGCTTTACGCGGAGGTATGGCGTTGATCGGCGGATTTTTCGGTTGCATGCTCATCCGTGAACTCGACGCCGCTTTCGATCTGATCCATCAGGGATCCTGGGTCTACTTTGCCAGCCTGCTGGCTATTTTCTGCATCGTCTGGGCGGCCTTCACGCCGAAGACCACCTGGCGCGGAGTGTCCGCTTTTCTTGCCCATCCGGCTTGCCACTATATGGTGTGCGGGCTGGTTCTGATTCTGGTGTTTTCGCGGGTGTTTGGCATGAACGCTATCTGGACTGTCGTGATGCAGGGAGAATATGTCCGTGCGGTGAAAAATATCGTGGAGGAAGGGACGGAATTTATGGGTTATATATTGTGTCTGGGCTCCGCAGTGGCCTTTATTCGTCGTAAAGAACCGCTGAAAACACGTTAATCATCTTTAGGCTTTACACTTTTCTCCTGCCACAGACCGACGGCCTGTCTGCTGTCACCGCGCGGTGATTTCAGCACAGGCCGCCGCCATTATTGGCTCACCGCATCACGGATTGGCGTCTCGCCGTTGCGCAGTTCCCACTGCTGACCGATGGTGTTCGGCGCCTCTAATACAGCGACCACCACCAGCGCAACGTCTTCGCGTGTCACCTCGCCCCGCCCGGCATTCGGTGACAGCGTCACCAATCCTGTTGCAGGATCATCCGTTAGCGGGCCGGGGCGGATAATTGTCCAGTCCAGCGTGCTTTTACGCAGTTCGATATCGGCATCCCGTTTGGCTTCCACATAGGCTTTCCACACCGGATCGGTATCGGACTTAAGCGGATTATCAACGCCGATGGCAGAGATTTGCACATAGCGTCGGACTCCGGCTTTTTGTGCCGCCTCAGCCAGCAGCACTGACCCGGCAAAATCAACGGTGCGTTTACGTTCCGCGCTGGAACCGCCTCCGGCTCCGGCGGCAAAAACCACAGCATCCGCACCCAGCAGGCAACTTGCCAACTGGTCTGCTGTAGCATTTTCAATATCCAGCAGAACAGGTTCTGCACCGAGTTTCCTCATGGCGGGGACCTGCTCCTCTTTGCGAACAATACCGATCGCGTCCATTCCCTGCGCGACCAAATGTTTGATGATCAACTGGCCAATTTGACCGTGAGCTCCCACTATTGCGACCCTGGTCATAACATCTCCCGTGGTTTACGTCGTTTTGCATATCGAACGTTAACTGTAGCACAGGGTTTTGCTCCAGGTTTCGCACCTGCCAATAGAGGTTGACCGCCACTTAGCAGGACGTGCTACCCTGAGCGGCATAATCATTTCCGATTGAAACTATTTACGAGAGGATTTTGTGACCACCTCCAGCCGCGCTGACACTCACTCCCCAACCCTGCGTTTTTTACCAGAAACCATCCATATTGGACGCCAGTTACGCACCTATTGCGATGCGCGGTTTAAAACCATTGGTTTGACACTGGCACGAGGCCAGGTGCTGTTGCACCTGGAGGCAGCGAAAGGACGTCTGCCGCAGGGCGAACTTACAGCACTGCTGGAAGTGGAACACCCGACCGCCATTCGTCTGTTTGACAGTCTGCAGGCACTGGGTTACCTGGAACGCTGCCCCGGAGAACAGGACCGGCGCTCGAAAGATATCGTGCTCACTGAGGCCGGTATGGCCCTGGCAAATGAAGTCCGCTCAATGACCGATGAGATCCTGATCCGTGTGATGCAGGGCATTCCTGAAAAAGACGTGGCTGTGGCGCGTAAGGTCATGGCGAATATCGCCGCTACGCTGGCGGCTATGTAGCCGCCACACCCCTCTCGAAATCATTCATTTCATACGTATTCACGACTGTAAAAATCACTTCAATGAATAATTGATCTGGACACCTTTGACACTTCTGTTTACATTGTTGCTATATATGTAGCTAGCTACAATGTAGCCGGGTAATTACCTGGCGCATTTTTACGGACAAGGTTTACTCATGACAACGGGATCAACGCCAGCATCTCAAACCGATCCCAATCCAGAGACCGGTAATACGCCGCAACCGGTGCCTGCATCGCCCCATCATCCCTTCGCCGCCGAGGTCAGCACCTGGCTGTGCCGTTTTCCCAAGTGGCGCATTGTGGTGTATGCCATGGCGTCTTTAATTATCGGAATGACGCAGGGATTGGGCATTAATCTTGTCGCCTCCAATCTGCCTGGCATTCAGGGTTCACTGGGTATCACCGCCACTGAAAGCTATTGGCTGGTGGCGGCCTATACGGCGACCAGCGTCACCGGCACGATTTTGCTTTATAAGGTCCGTACACAATTTGGTATGCGCCGCTTCGGCGAATATGGCCTGCTGTTTTTTGCCGCTGTGTCGCTGGCGCAGGTCTTCACCCATGATTTTCAGACCGCCGTGGCAGTGCGCGCCGTAATGGGTTTTGCCATGGCCTCCCTCGGTCCACTGGCGATTTTCTACATGTTCGAAATCTTTCCACCCGCCAAAAAACTGACCGCCGGGCTCTGTCTCGGGCTGGCGGGTAGCCAGATTGCTCAACCAATTTCACGCATTATTTCACCGCATCTGCTGGATCTGGGCCACTGGCATCAACTGGCGTTTTTGGAGTCAGGCCTGGCCTTGATCTGTCTGACGATCATCTGGATCCTGCCGCTGACGCACCCGCCGCGGGTGAACGTGTTTGAACGTATTGACTGGCTGAGTTATCCGCTGATAGGTACCGCCGTCGCCTGTATTTCCGTGGTGCTGACGCTGGGACGCTATTACTGGTGGTTTGAGAAACCGTGGCTGGGCGACGTGCTGGTGCTCGGCATTATTACGTTGACCCTGGCCTTTATGGTGGAACTGAAACGCAAGAATCCGATCATTGATTTGCGCTGGCTGATGACGCCGGAAATGCTGATGTTTACCGGCTCGATGCTGTTCGTGCGCATGTTGCTGAGCGAGCAGACCACCGGCATGGTGGGGTTTCTGACGCTGGTCGGTTTGCAAAATGACCAGCTAGTGACGCTGTTCTGGATCGTGCTGGCGATGACGTTCGCCGGACTGGTGTTCGTCAGCATTATTCATCGCGCCGACCGCATCGTTTATATCCATCTGTTCGCCATGGTGCTGATCGCCACAGGCGCGTGGATGGACGCTCACTCGACGGTCGAAACCGGGCCGGAGCAGTTTTATATCAGCCAGGGAATGATTGCCTTTGCCGGTGCCATTTTCCTGCCGACCTCACTGTGGCTGGGGTTTGTGAGAGCGTTGCAGTTCGGCCAGAGCCAGATCATCAGCTTTATTCTGGTGTTTCTTACCACACAAAACATCGGTGCCCAGGTGGGCAGCGCCTTCCTCGGCACGATTCAGATTCTGCGCGAGAAGTTTCACTCGAGCGTGTTGGCCGAGGGAATTTCGCTGCAAAACCCGTACGTGGTTGAACGCGTGGCGCACTACAGCCAGGCGCTGAAACCGGTGATTGGCGATAGCACGCAGTTGAACGCACAGGGACTGGCGCGGCTGAGTCTCAGTGTTACCCAGCAGGCCGGATTATTGGCCTACAACGACGTGTTTATGGTGGTGTTTTACCTGGCATGGGGCTGTTTCAGCATGTTGGCACTGCATATTGTGATACCCAAAATAGCCGCAAAAATAACCACATCCAGACACGCGGGCGACGCTTCGACTGCCTGATTTATTTTATTTTTTTCAATCCTAATCCAGAGATGTGATCACTTTTATGAAAAATATATTCCGCTATCCGTCCATTATCGCGGTGCTGTGTCTGGGTATTATCGGGGTGTTTATCGTGCTCTACACCTGGCAGCTGTTCCCTTTCAACTCACGGGTGGAAACCACGGATAACGCCTATGTGCGCGGTAATGTGACGCTGGTTAGCCCGCAGGTGTCAGGCTATATCACCGCCGTAAAAGTGCAGGACTTTATGCCAGTCAAGAAAGGTGACGTGCTGTTCGAGATCGATGACAGTACTTATCGTCAGGAGTTGTTGCAGGCGGAAGCCGCCGAAGCACAGCAACAGGTCACGTTGGATAATTTCGGCCAGAACCGGGCGTCCGGCGCGGCCAGCCTGCAACTGGCAGAAGCCCAATTGCAAAGCGCGCAGGCCTCGGCCAATAAAGCTGCGCTGGACTCCAGCCGTAATGGCCCACTGTTGGCCCGCGGTGTGGTGGCGAAAACCACCGGCGATGAAGTGCGCGCCGCCCAGCTCAAAGCGCAGGCGGAAGTGGCGAAAGCCAGAGCCTCCGTCAATATCGCCCGCCAGGATCTGGCCCTGATTGATGCGGGCAAGGCGTCGTTGCAGGCCGCCTTAAAGTCCGCACAGGCCAAAGTCGCGGTGGCACGCATCAACCTGCAACATACGCACATTATTTCCCCGGCCGACGGCCAGCTCGGTGAAGTCAGCGGCCGTGCCGGACAGTATGTGTCAGCGGGTACCCTGCTGACCTCGGTGACGCCGGAAACCGTATGGGTGAATGCCAATTTCAAGGAGCGCCAGTTGTCTGAAATGGTCACCGGGATGCCGGTGACGTTTACGATAGATGCGCTAAACGATCATAAATTCAAAGGGCATATCTCGCGGATTTCCCCGGCGACGGGCTCTGAATTCAGCGTGCTGAAAGCCGATAACGCCACCGGGAATTTCACTAAGATTTCACAGCGTATTGCGGTCAGAATTGAGATTGATCATAACCAGCCGCAAAGCAAACAGCTGCGGCCGGGGATGTCGGCGGTGGTTAACGTGAATACTGCGGTAAGAGAGTGAAAATCAGCGCCGGTGTGCCAGCGCCCTGACGACCCGGTCGCCGAGCATCTGGATGATTTGCACCATCACCACGAGTACCACGATGGTGGCAACCATCACCTGATTGTTGAAACGCTGATAACCGTAGCGGATCGCCAGATCACCGAGCCCGCCGCCGCCAATCACGCCCGCCATCGACGAGAATCCAATCAGCATCACGATGGTCAGCGTCAGCCCCGCCAGCAGCGCGGGCAGTGCCTCGGGCAACAGCACGGTGAAAATCACGTAACGCAACCCGCCCCCCATCGCCTGAATAGCTTCGATGCGGCCTTTATCCACTTCATCCAGCGCGTTCTCGACAATGCGCGCAAAGAACGGGATCGCCCCCAGCGTGATAGGCACTACAGCGGCGGTACTGCCGAGCGTAGTACCCACAATCAGCCGGGTCAGCGGAATAAGGGCAATCAACAGCACCACAAAAGGCAGCGAGCGGCCAATATTGACCACCGTGCCCAGCGCGGCGCTCAATTTAGGTAACGGTGTTAACCCGTGTCGACGGCTAATAAACAACACCACGCCAAGCGGTAAACCGACCAGCAGCGTAAAAAAGGTCGCCAGCGTCACCATATAGAGCGTTTCGCCGGTGGCATTGAGCACCAGCGCGTAGAGTTCATCCCACGACAAACTGTTTCTTATACCCATTCGGCTTTCACTCCCCGCTGATTCAGAAACAGCATCACTTCAGACCTGTCTCTTATACACATCTCCGAGCCCACGAGACAGGCAGA
>CAMLBO010000093.1 GCA_946478305.1 uncultured Enterobacterales bacterium | reverse complement strand
AGATTTCTGCCTGTCTCGTGGGCTCGGAGATGTGTATAAGAGACAGCAATAAAGGGTGTTGAACAATGGAAATAACGCAATCGCGTGAAGCAGGCATTTCATATGGCCTGGTTAATAATTATTTTAGAATAAAATTTTGGTGAGCCGTGGCATTAGAAGGGAAGGGGGATTATTGTTTTACAGGTATGAAAACTACGGATTAGCAACATGGGAGCGAAAAACAAGATAAAATTGAGCTCATTAATCTGGGACTTTTGCATATAAAGATCCCCGAAAATGTAACGCATACCCATGTAAGAGGGATGCTACGGTTTGCTAAAATATTACCTAATCAACGGTGATGGTAATGGGCTCGCTGAACGAGGCCAAGCCAACTGTATTTTCCACCTCATAATAGACGGTATGTTGGCCAACGGGTGTGAGTTTTTCAGGGATTAAAACAATAACGGGAAAATCAGACTCGCCGTTTCGAGGGACGGTTGCAGAGATTCGTTCATCGTCCCAAAACACCGCAATCAGGTCACTAATACACATCCCTATATACGGAAGAATCGATATTGAGATGCCGCCAACCAGAGCAATATCGGACGAGTGAATCACATTAGTCGCTTGCGGTAAAATAGGTTCAAGTAATTCCATGGACTTATCCTCATGTTTAAACTATTGAGAATAGTAGACTAGGAATATAGGTGCTTATGAAAAAAATAACCTCTCCGGGATATTATAGATGGCCATGTTATCGCGCATGCCATAGTTTATAACTGAGGAATGTGACCCATCTCATCATCCCTGTAAAATATTATAAGAACACTTGAATCCCTGTTTTTTAGGTAAGTCGGTATTAGCATCATAGATTCTCCCATCAATACCTGATTTTACGGTAAGTATTAAGTCTGGGAAAGCATCCATAAAATCGCGTAGCTTTTTATGTTTTTGTTTTGCTATGATTTTTGAAAAAATCCTTTTGAATTCGATTATTTCAATAGTTTGTTGATTTAAACCAAAATTAACGGTCTCTTTCTCTGCTCTTGCATAACCTCCCCGGCCATCATTAATGACTACAAAAGCAAGGCGCATGGCGCTGGATCCTTTTATCCATTTTATACATTCTGATTTTCTTCCATGTATTTCATATGCACCTTGCGGCAGGTATGTATCTTCTTTCTCACTCAGCATTTAACTGTCCATCATGTTTAATAAATATCGTTTAAGCGGTGAGTTTACCTCACAATAAGGTTAGATTTTGTAAATAATAAACTCAAAAAAATCACTTCTTGCGAGAGGCCTCACCCACATGCCACTCCGCTACATTCAGCCCGTCATGTTTATTACCATCGTCAAGCACAGATATGGTTGTCTCTCCTGAGTACATAAAAAGCCCAGCATATTCACGCTGGGCTTTGTTTTATTATTAAGGAGGTTGTTAGCCCTGATGTGGCATCAGTTTGGGATCGCCTGCAAATACGGGCTTGTTACTTGTCAATGCCGCCTCATCTGCTGCAATACTTCCACTTCCATCTGCCCATAATCCTTCCTGAGTTTTTGTAACGCCCAAATGCTGGGCATTCAAATTTTGACCAGGCTCAGCAATGTGATGACTTTCGGTATCGCCACTATTATCCGCCCAGGGAATAACAATATCCTCTGCGGTGGCGCTTCCGGTAAGTAAAATGCATGCAATAATTAATTTTTTCATGATAGCCCTCGGTAATATATAACATTCTGGCGAGGTAAATACTCAAGTAAATAAAGGTAATATTTATTTTCAGCATGCTCGCTCGTTGATAATTTAATAACGTTATGTTGTTTTTATTTTCTATAGTGCATAGTTTCAATTTCGCGAATTATGCATTCTAATCTATAAACTCTATCGAAAGACTCGTTCATTAACTTTCCATGTTTTTCATCTTGTATAACGTTGTATTCATTTTTGTGAGATTCATGCTCTAGTATATTTTCTAAATGCTTTAAGGCAACGTTAAGTTCGGAAACATATTTAATTAACAGTGCGTCACTTTCGCTGATCATCTTTTTTACCAATTGTACTGTGCATCACTCTTTCCAATGGTGATGCATAATTCATTTCAATTCGATAAGTTAGCGTGTACAGAGTTATTAACATCTTAAAGGGAGTGTTACGGAGTAAGATCCCGATGGCATGCAAAAGCATACTCGAATTCACCCATTGAACCGGGTGTGATTTCATTCCATGAATTAAATGTATAACTTTTTTTACTGGTAACTGCACCCATATTATTATACGTAGAGATCTCTTTTATTGAGTACTTTGATTTCCGACAATCAATGACATCTTTCGATATCGTCAACGTGTGGTTGTTTTTGTCTGTCACTTTGTACCAAATGACGGGGAATAAATCTGAGCTGGATGTCGACAGGCCGTAAGATTTTTCTCCGGAGGGAGATACTGCTAAATGCGTCCATTCTGAGGCATGAGCTGACACACTTAAAAACATAGTCACGCCAATAAATAGTTTATATTTCATTTGTTAGTTACCTCAGGATTATTTTATCGACATACCCTATATTTTATTTGGAATGCAAAATGAGAGGGCGTGATTGAAAGAGAGTATCATTGATCACAGTAGACATATACATTAAATGCTTTAGTGAAGAGGTGTTATTTTGGAATAAATAATTCCTGGACTATCTTGATTGTTTTTTGATATGTTCCATTTATTTTAATGCCATCGGGATTGATGGGGGAGAAGGAAATGAAAGTAAATCAAACCAAACAAGAGTTTTTATTGAAACTTCGTCGGTGCATGACGATAGAAACATTAGATAAGGTCATTGAACATAACAAATATTCGTTATTAACGTCAGAAGAACGTGAGAATTTTATTTCAGCGGCAGATCACCGATTAGCTGAGCTTACAATTGGAAGAAACTTTGACAGGATACCCGCCGGAGCATGGAAGTTAGTAAGATGAAATAGGATGGGGAACTCAATAAAAGGCAGGCACTCATTAACACGTGCCTGCCCCGATACATCTAGAAGTTCATATTATTGTTCATCATTTTTACCGAAGCGTTTTCTGACTACGACAAAGAAGAGTGGCACCAGGAAAATGGCCAGCAGGGTTGCTGAAAGCATTCCCCCCATAACACCGGTGCCGACCGCATTCTGCGCACCAGACCCAGCCCCCGAACTGATAACTAAAGGCAAGACCCCCAAAATAAAGGCCAATGACGTCATTAGAATTGGGCGTAAACGCATACGTACCGCCTCTAATGTTGATTCAATCAACCCTTTGCCTTCTTTATCCATCAGGTCTTTAGCAAACTCTACGATCAAAATGGCGTTTTTAGCTGATAGCCCTATGGTGGTCAGTAAACCAACCTGGAAGTAAACATCGTTGTTCATTCCTCTGAATGTCGCTGCCAGCAATGCCCCAATAACACCGAGTGGAACCACCAGCATGACCGAGAAGGGGATCGACCAGCTCTCATACAGTGCAGCCAGGCACAGGAAAACAATGATCAGTGAAATAGCATACAGGGCAGGGGCCTGATTACCCGACAAACGTTCCTGGTATGACATCCCGGTCCAATCGTAACCTATCCCTGTCGGAAGTTTGGCCGCCATCGTCTCAAGCATCGTCATGGCTTCACCGGTACTTTTACCCGGGGAAGCTTCACCTAAGATCTCCATGGAGGGCAAACCGTTATAGCGTTCTAATCGCGGAGAACCGTATATCCAATGTGCGCTGGAGAACGCTGAGAACGGAACCATCTGGCCATTACTGCTACGAACAAACCAGTTATCGATATCTTTAGGCAACATGCGGTAAGGGGCATCAGCCTGGACATACACTTTTTTAACGCGCCCATGATCGATAAAGTCATTGACGTAGGAACCGCCCAAAGCCGTACCAATGGTGTCATCAATATCTGATAACGAGATACCCAGAGCTTGAGCTTTTTCCTGATCGACATCCAGTTTGAACTGCGGTGTATCTTCCAGCCCATTCGGACGTACGCGGGTAAGCAATTCCGGATGCTCGGCCACCATTCCCAGTAATTGATTTCGTGCCTTGGTGAGTTTGTCGTGCCCAAGGTTGGCCTGATCAATCAATTCAAAGTCAAACCCTGTGGCAGTCCCGAGTTCAATAATAGCCGGAAGATTGAAAGGGAAGACCAGACCATCTTTTATCTGAGTAAAGGCCTTCGTTGCGCGGCCAACGATGGCGGCAACACCGTTTTCTTTACCCGGGCGCTCGGACCAGGGCTTCAGACTGATAAATGCCAGGCCCGAGTTTTGCCCGGACCCACTATAGCTGAACCCGTTTACGGTAAAGACTGAATCTACATTGGCGTGTTCTTTGGTCAGATAATATTGCGTGACCTGGTCTAAAACCTGTTGGGTACGAGCTTGTGTTGCACCCGCAGGCAGTTGCACCATGGTCATGAACACCCCCTGGTCTTCTTCGGGAAGGAATGACGTTGGCAGGCGCAGGAATAAGACGGCCATGCCAATGACAATCACTCCGTAGACCAGCAGGTAGCGGCCCGTGTTGTTGAGAATATTAGCTACGCTGTTGGTGTAATGATGGCTGCTTTGATCGAACTTATGGTTAAACCAGCCAAAGAAACCTTTGTCTTTCGCATGTCCTTCGCCTGACAGGGGTTTCAAAATAGTCGCACACAGTGCCGGGGTCAGAATTAATGCGACTAAAACTGAAAGGGCCATTGCCGATACAATAGTGATAGAGAATTGACGGTAGATAGCCCCTGTGGAACCTCCAAAGAATGCCATAGGGATGAATACCGCTGAGAGCACCATGGCGATCCCCACCAGCGCCCCCTGGATTTGCTCCATGGATTTCTTCGTCGCCTCTTTGGGCGCCAATCCCTCTTCCGCCATCACACGCTCTACGTTCTCGACGACCACAATGGCATCATCAACCAATAGCCCTATTGCCAGCACCATACCGAACATGGTCAGGGTATTGATGGAATAGCCAAAGGCCGAAAGCACAGCAAAGGTGCCTAACAGAACGACAGGAACGGCAATCGTGGGGATGATCGTTGCGCGGATATTCTGCAAGAAGAGATACATCACCATAAAGACGAGCACGATCGCTTCAAACAGGGTTTTGATCACTTCGTGAATTGAAATTTTAACGAAGGGGGTGGTGTCATACGGATAGACGACTTTGAGACCTTGTGGGAAGTAAGGCTCAAGATCGGTCAGTCTCTTTTTAATGGCGGCCGCAGTATCGAGCGCGTTGGCGCCCGTAGCCAGTTTAATCCCTAAACCCGCTGCGGCCTGGCCGTTTATTTTTGAGACAATATTGTAGTTTTCCCCACCGAGCTCAATACGGGCCACATCTTTCAGGCGTACCTGCGAACCGTCTTTGTTGACTTTGAGCAGTATGTTGGAGAACTCAACCGGATCTTTTAATCGCGTTTGCGCAATGATGGAAGCATTGAGCTGCTGATTGGCCACCGACGGCGTCCCACCCAGTTGGCCGGCAGCCACCTGGTTGTTCTGAATTTTGAGCTGATTAACAATATCAACCGGCGTCAGTTGATACTTATTCATCGAATCGGCGTTGAGCCAAATACGCATAGAATATTGCGCACCAAAGAGCTGTACGTCACCTACGCCATTTGTCCGGCTGATCGGGTCTTTAATATCTGAAGCCACATAGTCAGAAATATCATCCTGACTGAGGTTGGGGTTATCCGATATAAATCCAGCGACTAATAAAAAGCTGCTGCTCGATTTTTCGACACTAATACCCTGTTGCTGAACTTCTGCAGGAAGCAACGGCATTGCCAGTTGAAGCTTATTCTGCACTTGAACCTGGGCAATATCCGGGTTGGTACCCGAATTAAACGTCATGGTGATGGTCACACCACCTGCCGAGTCGCTGGTTGAGGACATGTACATCAGATTATCGATGCCGTTCATATTCTGTTCGATAATTTGCGTTACGGTGTCCTGAACCGTTTGTGCATCTGCGCCTGGGTAGGTTGCAGTGATCGCAACTGCAGGCGGAGCGATGGTTGGATACTGCGCCACTGGGAGTTTTAAGATTGCCAGCCCCCCGGCGAGCATTAAAATAATTGCCAGTACCCAGGCAAAAATTGGACGCTCAATGAAAAACTTTACCATTTTAGAGGATTACCTTGTTCGCTGATGATTTGCCGTGAGGATTATTGAGCACCAGACATCAGTTGATCGGGCGTCACTTCCTGTGGATCTACGACGACACCCGCCTTAGCGAGCTGCAATCCGCTGACAATAACGCTGTCACCTTCTTTCAGACCCTTAGTAATCAGCCACTCATCACCAATCGCTTTTGTCGCAACAACATTGCGAACTTCGACTTTATGTTCTGTATTCACCAGCATCACCGTGGCATCGCCACGTGGATTGCGTGTGACCCCTTGCTGGGGAACTAGCATGGCAGAATTTTGTACCCCTTCATCGATCCGTGCCCGAACGAACATTCCCGGCAGGAGATCATGATGAGGGTTAGGGAACAGCGCACGTATCGTGATGGAGCCTGTACTTTCATCCACGGTGATATCTGAGAATTCCAGATGGCCTTGCAATGGATACATCTGTCCATTTTCTAAAATAAGATTCACATTGGCCGTTTGTTGATTCTTCTGCAGGCTGCCCTGGGAGATAGCTTGTTTCAGGTCCAGAAAATCGTTACTGGACTGTGTGACATCGACATAAATAGGATCAATTTGTTGAACGGTTGCCAGATCGGATGACTGTTCATTGGTCACCAGGGCGCCTTCGGTTACCGATGATTTACCGATACGACCGCTGATAGCTGAGGTGACTTTGGTATACGCCAGATTAATTCGCGCTGTTTCAACCGCTGCTTTTGCTGCCATGACGGTTGCATCAGCCTGTTGGGCATTAGCCACGGCCGTATCGTAATCCTGTTGACTGACATAGTTGGTGGCGACTAACGGCTTGTAGCGCTGCACGGTAAGGTGGGCAATAACCGCAGCCGCTTTGGCTTTCGCCTGATCGCCTAATGCGCTGTCATAGCTGGCTTGATAGGGGGCAGGGTCAATTTGATACAGGGATTGACCTTCCTGCACGTCGCTTCCCTCTATGAAATTACGTTTCAGAACAATGCCACTTACCTGCGGCCTGACTTCAGACATACGAAACGCGGAAGTGCGCCCCGGAAGTTCGGTCGTCACTGCCAGCGGTGCAGTTTTCACTGTGATCACACTAACCTTTGGCGTGGGTTTGCCGGACTTTTGGTTGCTATTACCATCACATCCGGTAATCGTCAGACTCAAGGACAAGGCGATCATTGATGGAATGAAAGCTAGCGCAAAATGTTTCTTCATTATTATTCCTTAACAACCCACATCAGACCAAACCAGCGGAGAGGCCCAGTAAAATAGCTTTCCGCTCTTTCCGGGGAAAAGGTTAATAGCCACCCTGCAGAATAAATCCGCATTAAAAACAGGCAGCGTCGGAAAGGACGTTGAATTAGATTATTGTTTCGATATGTTGGGTATTCAGTAACATAATTTGTTATGACTGAAAATACCCATTAAAGGACTTACTTAATGCTTCCCAAAAATGGAATCCAACATATTGAATATTAATGTTGCGAATAATGATTATCTCGGCATTTTGTCACCCATATTTAATAGCAAACCAGTGCGCATTACTTTTTCTTCAAACGCTGTTTACGCACAGCGACGAAAAATACAGGCACTAAGAAGATAGCCAACAGGGTGGCTGAAACCATCCCTCCCATGACGCCGGTCCCTACGGCATTTTGCGCCCCGGAGCCTGCCCCCGTGCTAATAACCAAAGGCAGCACGCCTAAAATAAAGGCTAATGAAGTCATGAGAATAGGCCGCAAGCGCATACGAACGGCTTCGAGCGTGGCATCAATCAGATTCCTGCCTTCCTTGTCCATGAGATCTTTTGCAAACTCGACGATGAGAATGGCATTTTTTGCTGACAAACCAATGGTGGTTAACAAGCCCACCTGGAAATAGACGTCGTTATTGAGCCCTCGCATTGTTGCAGCCAGAAGAGCACCGACCACACCCAGCGGGACGACCAGCATGACGGAAAAAGGAATAGACCAACTTTCATAAAGCGCGGCCAAAGATAAAAACACAACCAGCAGTGAAATGGCGTACAGGGCAGGGGCCTGATTACCCGATAACCGTTCCTGATAAGACATCCCCGTCCAGTCATAGCCAATACCCGCGGGGAGTTTCGCAGCGAAATTCTCGAGCATGTTCATGGCTTCGCCGGTGCTTCTGCCTGGCGTCGCTTCACCCAGGATCTCCATCGATGGCAGACCGTTATAGCGTTCAAGACGTGGTGAGCCATAAATCCAGTGCGCACTGGAAAACGCTGAGAAAGGGACCATTTGCCCCTGATTCCCGCGAACAAACCACGTGTTGATATCATCGGGTAGCATGCGATAAGGCGTATCCGCCTGCACATAGACTTTTTTCACACGTCCATGGTCAAGGAAGTCATTCACATAGGTACTTCCGAGCGCAGTGGCGATGGTTTGGTTGATATCAGATACGTCAACGCCCAACGCCAGGGCCTTTTCCTGGTCGATATCGAGCTTGAATTGCGGCATATCTTCCAGCCCATTTGGACGAACTCTCACCAGGACATCAGGGTGTTTGGCCACCATACCCAGCAGTTGGTTTCTCGCCTGGGTGAGTTTCACATGTCCTAAATTTGCCTGATCAATCAATTCAAAATCGAAGCCAGTTGCTGTGCCCAGTTCTGTTATTGCGGGCAGGTTGAAAGCAAAAACCCGTCCGTCGCGGATACTGGAAAAGGCCTGGGTGGCGCGGCTAACAATAGCGGTGACTTCATTCTTTTTACCCGGTCGCTCACCCCATGGTTTCAGGCGCACAAAGGCTAAGCCGTTATTTTGCCCCTTACCACTGAAACTAAAACCATTTACGGTAAAGACCGACTCCACATTGGCACTTTCATGGGTGAGATAATAGTGAGTGATCTCATCCATGACTTTCTCCGTCCTGGCTTGTGTGGCACCGGCTGGTAACGTGACCATGGTCAGGAAAACCCCCTGATCTTCTTCAGGCAGGAATGAGGTTGGAAGACGAAGGAAGAGAATACACATAACAATGACGATGACGGCATACAGCAGCAGGTAGCGGCCGGTATGATTGATGATGCCGGCAACGCTGGCGGTGTAATGCTGAGTGCTTTGGTTAAACTTCTTGTTAAACCAGCCAAAGAATCCCCGCGTTGTCCCGTGGTCCCCTTTGGGGATAGCCTTCAAAATAGTGGCGCAGAGCGCCGGGGTCAGGATCAAGGCGACAAGCACTGATAACGCCATGGCAGAAACAATAGTGATCGAAAATTGACGGTAAATGACGCCCGTTGATCCCCCAAAAAAAGCCATAGGAATGAATACGGCGGACAACACCATGGCGATACCCACCAACGCGCCCTGTATTTGTTCCATCGATTTTTTAGTGGCTTCCTTCGGCGATAACCCTTCCTCAGACATCACGCGTTCTACGTTTTCCACCACGACAATCGCATCATCGACCAGCAAGCCTATCGCCAGTACCATGCCGAACATTGTCAGGGTATTTATCGAGTAACCAAAGGCAGAAAGAACCGCAAACGTGCCCAACAACACCACCGGCACCGCAATGGTGGGAATGAGGGTTGCACGGATATTTTGCAGGAATAAATACATCACCATGAAGACCAGAATGATGGCTTCAAACAGGGTTTGGACCACCTGCTGGATAGAGATTCTGACAAAAGGGGTGGTGTCGTAGGTATAAACAATCGTCAAGCCCTTGGGAAAATAGGGTTTGAGTTTTTCCATCTCTGCCTGAACGGCGTTGGCGGTATCCAGTGCGTTGGCGCCTGTCGCCAGTTTGATTCCTAAGCCCGCCGCTGGCTTTCCGTTATAACGGGCAATGATATTGTAGTTCTCTCCGCCCAGTTCGATTCTTGCCACATCTTTAAGCAGAACTTTCGCTCCGTCAGGCATGACCTTAAGCTGAATTCGGGAGAACTCCGCCGGATCTCTCAGCCGGGTTTGGGCGATGATAGACACATTGAGCTGTTGATTGGGAATTGCAGGGACGCCACCGAGTTGGCCTGCGGCAATTTGGTTGTTTTGAATCTTCAGCTGATTCACGACATCGAGCGTTGTCAGTTGGTATTTATTCAGCGCGTTGGGATCTAGCCAGATACGCATAGAGTACTGCGCCCCAAAGAGCTGCGTATCTCCGACACCTTCCGTACGGCTGATCGGGTCTTTAATATTCGATGAGATATAGTCGGCAATATCATCCTGAGACATGCTGTTATCGTTAGAAATAAAGCCTGCAACCATTAAAAAGCTGCTGCTGGATTTCTTTACGCTGATACCCTGTTGCTGCACTTCCTGAGGCAACAGCGGCATGGCAAGTTGTAGCTTATTTTGAACCTGAACCTGGGCAATATCTGGGTCAGTCCCTGAATCAAAGGTCAGGGTCACGGTAACGCTGCCAGAAGAGTCACTGGTTGATGACATATACATCAAACTATCCAGGCCGTTCATATTTTGTTCTATAACTTGCGTCACCGTATCCTGAACTGTTTGCGCATCAGCCCCTGGATAACTGGCAGAAATTGCTATAGCGGGCGGCGCAATCGTTGGGTACTGCGCGACGGGAAGCTTAAGTATCGCAAGCCCCCCGGCCAGCATTAAAATAATGGCAAGCACCCAAGCAAAAATTGGACGCTCAATAAAAAACTTAACCATTTTTACGCATTACCTTATTTGGAAGGGTAATTGAAGGGGGTCTCATTAGTACTAAGAAGACCATTACCTACTATACGGATACAATATCCACTGAGTAAATCACAACTATACCTTGTGAAGAACACGCTATAAGGGTCTTTTAAAGGACTGTTTTTCTAACTCTCTGTAATAAAAAGCCTAATTGAGCATCTTCTTTAAGAAGACATAATGTGTACAGAAAAAAACATTCAAACTTACCCCTCAATATTATATATAGAATTACCATTCAAAAAAGATAGACGCCGTATTCATGCCCAGAAATACCAAATATGAAGCTTTCAAAACCAGGATGCATCTGCTTGATGTTGCAATTAATGAATTTTCAATACGAGGTTATACCGCCACGACATTAATGGATATTGCTGAATCCGCGGGTGTAACCCGGGGAGCAATTTATTGGCATTTTGCAAACAAAACAGAACTGTTCAATGAAATATGGATGCGAGAGAGACCCATATATGAACAGATCAATCAGGATATCTATACCCATCCAGGTAACAGTCCTCTTTACATTTTGAAAATGTCTTTCACAAATGGTTTGAAATTAGTGGCATCAGATCCTAAACAACGAAATCTAATGAATATTGTTTTCCATAAATGCGAGTTTGGAGATTCGATGCTCAGTGGTCAGGATATTCGGCAACGGCTCTATATCAATCCCCAACGACTGGCCAGTCTGCTGAATGAGTGTAAGCATCAAAAGCAGTTACCTGCATCGATCAATATTGAACATAGTGTCAACGTTATTTGTGCTTATTTTACAGGTATCATTGGAAACTGGTTGGCCTATCAAAATGTATTCAATCTCTATCGAGATGCAGAGCAGATTGTGTCTCAACTCATTTATATGCTGAGTTATCGAGAAAGTGAGAGTATGGAGTCTGTATTACTTGGTATGGGAGAAATGAATAAAGCTCCAGCACAGAGTGGAGGAGCTCAGGAACGGTGTTAAACTATTACCCTCAATACATTGATTGCTGTTTCATCATCGTTTGCAGTTGTTGTTTCTGTTCTTTGGTCAGAACCTGGCTGACCTTAAAGATATATTCAGCGCGATCATAACGGGCTTGTGCCTGAATATTGCTGATGTCAGCAAGTTGTTGCTTAGCAGCCTGTTCATCCCACTTGCCAGACTTGATCATATCCAGAATCAAATCCTTTTTAACGCCATCCACTTTAATACTTTCAAGGTCTTTCTGCGTGTTTTGCTGCAGAACCTTGATTTGTTGTTTTTGTGCATCTGTCAGGTGCAGTTTTTGTGCTAAATATTCCCCCTGAGATGAAGGTTCTGGTGCAGTAACGGAATTGGCTGCAAAAGAAGCGCCGGCAAACATCAGGCAGGTAGTCGCAAGGACTGTTTTGGCAAATTTATTCATGATTATCTCTTTGTTTATGTTGTGGTTTGAAGGTTCTTAGACAGCTCATTTGTAGAGATGTACATCTAACTGCGGGAAGGGGATGCTTATCTGATGCTCATCCAACGTCGTTTTGATCGCTTCCATGAGATCAAAATAAACATCCCAGTAATTTTTATTCAGTGTCCATACCCGAACGACATAATTCAGCGACGAGCCCGCCATCTCATTGAGGCGAATGGTAATCCCTAACTCTGACAGTATACGTTTGTCAGCGCTAACGACTTTATTGAGGATTTTCTTGATATTCTCGACGTCGGTCGAGTAGGCAACACCGACAGTAATATCGACCCTGCGATGCTGCTGACGGGAGAAATTGATAATATTTCCCGCAATAACTTTACCATTTGGCACAACGACCATTTTGTTATCACTCATCCGTAACGTCGTTGAGAATATGTGAACTTCTTCAACTGTTCCGGTCACGCCGCCCAGATCAACATACTCACCGGCGCGAAATGGACGAAGTGAAACCAATAGAATTCCGGCCGCGAAATTAGCCAGGGATCCCTGTAAGGACAATCCGATGGCTAAACCTGCGGCGCCGACCACGGCAATAATAGAAGACGTCTCAACACCAATACGACCCAGAGCAGCGATGAAAGTAAATGCCAGGAGGGTATATCTTAATAACGTGCTGCAAAATTGGATGATAGTTTTGTCTACTTTACGGGCAGTCAGTAACCTGCGTAACCCAGCAGACGCGAAACGTGCCGCAAAAAAACCAATAGCGAGAATCAACAATGCACCAATAATATTGACCACACCTTGTGCAATTGCAGACTCATTCTGCACTACCCAGCTATTAAATTGCCTGATTGCTGAAAATGTTTTGACCTCAACCATTATAGAAATACCCTAAATGTGTCTGTGCAATACTATATATATATAAACAACCAAAAGTCATGGTCCTTTAAAGTACCTTGTAATATTGAGAATTCACATGCAACTACCTGAAGTGTTTAAGGTACCTCGCCAAACGCGTTAATCTTGAAGATGGCTATCCATGACTCCTTTTTCTCTGACTCTTTAAAATGCATAGCCTTTAGGCGTGTTACTGGCATACATGTAGAGTAATTCAAATGAACGGATTAATAAAAAGAGCACATTCGAGGTGCTCTTTTTTCTTTAAATATGAGCTTGTTAGAATTGGTATACCATTCCCAACGCGACGATGTTATCGGTTGAAATACCATTATCTTCGTAGAAACTGTCATTACCGTCGAGCAGGTTGATTTTATAATCAACGTAGGTGGACATGTTTTTATTGAAGTAGTAGGTAGTACCCAGTGAGATGTATTTTACCAGATCTTTATCACCACCCGCACTTACCGTGCCATGATCGTTACTTTGAGTCGCATTCAGATCTTTCCCTTTGGATTGTAAGTATGAGATTTCTGGGCGCAGACCAAAATCAAACTGGTATTGGGCGGTCGCTTCAATATTTTGTGTTTTATTAGCGACGCCATCACCGTCGCCATAAGCTGTCATGTTGCGGGTTTCGGAGTAGATAGTAGCCAGGTAAACATTATTGGCATCGTATTTCAGACCGGCAGTCCAGGCATCTGCCTTATCGGCGTTGTTGTTGGTGCCGTCATTGCTTGTCGATTGTTGTTCGTTGGTGCGGTCTGAAGATGAGTAGGCTGCACCAGCACTGATGCCCCAGCCAATATCATAGGTGCTGGAGAGACCCCAGCCATCACCATTTTGATTGCGAGCATCACGACCATTGTTAGTGCCCTGGAATTCTTTGCTATTGTCACCATCATTCGCTCCCTGATACTGAGCGGCGACATTCAGGCCATCGACCAAACCAAAGAACCCAGAGTTGCGGTAAGTTGCTACGCCATTAGTACGACCGGTCATAAAGTTATCCGCCGTCGTGTAACTGTCACCGCCGAATTCTGGCAGCACGTCAGTCCAGGCTTCTACGTCATACAGCACACCGTAATTACGGCCGTAATCAACTGAACCATATTGGCCCATGCTCAGGCCAGCAAAACCCAAACGTGTATAGTTGTTGTTTGAGTCATCAGATTCTGTATTATTGGCCATCACGTTATATTCCCACTGGCCATAACCTGTCATGACGTCATTAATCTGTGTTTCACCCTTGAAACCGAAACGCACGTAAGTTTGGTCACCATCTTTGGTGCTATCATCAGAAAAATAGTGTAAGGCATCAACTTTGCCATAAAGATCAAGCTTGTTACCATCTTTGTTATAGACTTCGGCAGAATGCGCGGCGGCTGATATCAGCAATACGGGAATGAGCAGAGATAGAGATGTTCTTTTCATGATTAATACCTTTATCCTTCGTTAAAATAGGCAGTTATTAAGCAGACTTGATTTACTTACCGTAAACATTTTAAGGATAAAGTTCATAGGATATGATTTTTTTTAGGGTGTTTTAGTGGACCTTTTCATCTCAATGAATAACTGATAAGTTTGTTTCATGTAGGTGAACTCCCTGCATGCCACTGCTTTAAAATTCTGATTGCATATTCCGACTTGACCCGTGATAAATGTATTTATCCGGGTTTTTTTTACAAAAATACGAAGTTTATTCGTGTCTCCCCCTTGTTCCCATGTGATCTCATATTGAATGCTTAGCTCTAAGGCTCCATTTCTTACCTATTTATAACCAATAATATGAAAATTCCATGAGCAGATTTCAGTGAGTGATACCCCAATAGTACTTTGCGTCATTAATTATCATGCGTAAACCATGAACTGCCTCCAAAGAAAAAACGCGACTTATTACTAACGATATTTGAATCTTGACCAAGATGAGTTTTTTATCGCTACTCGCTATTCCCGAGGCGTAGCAAAAATTCATTGCAAATAGTCTGCCACTTACGATGTCCTTTTTGAGACCGTCAATCAGCACGCAACGTTCAACCCGTCCTTTTTAGCAGAACGATACTTTTCTCATCAGCATATTTCATTTTTTTGCCACGAAAAGGGTATGCATCATGAAAAAGTTAACCGTGCCACTTGAATTCAATGGTTGTGATGTTGAGTTTCTTGCATTTAGTGTCGTATATATGGAGGCGGCGGGGCGGGCAGTAAATCCTGCTCACATCGCCGGGAACATGTCCGAACAGCAGCGTAAATCATTCTATGAACGGTTGAATCACTATCGCAACAGATTCCTGGATACGACCAGCGAGTTATAATGATTGCCGACAACCCCGCCATAGGCGGGTTTTTTTTATCCTGACAGGGAGGATCCGTGTTGTTCAGAGACCGGTATCTGATAATGAAATAGCGACTGATGCCCTTCTGCAGATTAAATTGAGCCCTTAACATTTAAGAAAATCAATATACACATTGAGATATTCATAATAGGCCCCTACGCTTGGGATGTAAGGGTAGGGGCAGTACGTAGTGCAGTGGTACAGTAAAAACAGTTATGCTGTGAGTAATAGGACCCATTTGGATCGTTCACTTATCTAACTATCAGACTGTTCCCGTATGCGTTGCTTGCATACTTATCTCACGCCTGAGAGTGGTAGATAAAGCTACGACAGACCTCAGTAAGGTATGCGTCGCAACGTAATATGCATAAGGTATGGCGAGTGTGTTTTCTCTTTTAAACAAATGACGGAAAATGCAGGTTTTAATCGTGATGAATAAAATTTAGCACACATAAAAGATATTCTAATTCAAGGCCGGTTAATGCAGGTATCCGCATAGGTCGATGTTTGTTTTCGCAATTCACCATTTCCTTCCCTAAGGAAAATAGAAAGGGTGGAATAGATGCAGGATCAATATCCCTTGATTTTGATTTATTTTTGTTTGCCACTCTGGCTTGCAGAGCAAGATTTCCCAATCGGGAATGAGTATTGGAAAGCATATTTATTTCCCTTTTGTACGTTAAATACAGATTGGCATACTCTTTTGTGGCGGACTTTCTCATAATTGCCTATCTGATGCTATTTTTTGCACAGTTAATTCTGGCTTCACAACAGCACGAGTACTAAATAGAACAATGCAATCTGAGCAGTCTGTTGTTATGTTCATCAACATATCATTATTCATCAAACACCCAACATCATGTGAATTTTTATTTACATGGCAGTCTTGCAGTAAATTTAATAGGGAGGAGGACAGCCATCAAATAGTCAAAATCCCCTATGGCGCAAAAAAAAGTTAGAGTTGGGCAAAAAAAACATAAACTACTGATAAATTTGTGTACTATAATATAGAAATAAAAATAAGTAGGAATACATATATGTATTATATAAGTAAATAGCTGGATCATCGAATTATAGACCTTTTTCTCGGAATTTCTTTCGTAAATATTTTTACGATTACTGAAATGCATACTAAAAATGTAAGGATGAAGTTTTGATAAGATGATCATCCTATAACTGATTGAATATATTAGTATTATCAATGGTGCTTAATGTGAGCAGAAAAGACGACCTGTCATTAGAGAATTTTATAAAGCTGGTGGATATACTTCGCTCTATTGAAAAGATTGCTACTCATGGTCCAATACCAGGGAACCAGAGTGTTTTAAATTATGACGTAATGGTTTTTATAAAAAATCTTCAATTAGAATTGAAGGTGGAATTTATTTATAAGGAAGAACTAACAGCTCAATCCATTGAACTGTTAACCTGTATAACTTTGGCAGAGACTGATTGCCCAGATTTCTTACATAAATTGACGGAAATAGCAAAGCTTGGTTTTTTTTAAAAATAATCATTATAGATTTTTGTGATCTTCTCCAAGGGAATGGAGTTTTTTTCCTTACTATTATAAAACATTGTTTTTTTGATGTTGATTGATTTCATGATGATACTCCTCACCCCTTTAACTTGATAGAAGTTCGCCATTTTTTCAGGCAGTAATACCATTGATTTTCCATGAGATACCGAATAAAGCATAGTCGACATATCTGAAGGGGAATCTTTGAAGTATAAATAGGGGAGATTATCCTTCAATAAAAATGATAGCCAATTTTTGGTATAATTCATTGATTCACATGTCCTTATTAAAATTGGATGTTCTTTCATATAGTCCGCATCCAACAAATCCTCATTTTGCATCTGTTCATTAACTAACAGACAAAGTCTGTCCTCTGAGAGTAACACTCGTGTTATCCCATCAACATAAGAAAAATTGCGCTGTGATAAAACAATACTCCCCTGAGAGTATTGAAGATTCAAAATAAGTTCAGCCGTAACATTAATTCTTTTATGCGTGAATTCAATATTTTCACTTTCAATTATATTGATATAGTGCATGTAAAGGCCATGCGGAATGCTAATGTCAAATATTAGATTTAATATTATATGCTTCTTGGATTTATCTAATGCCAACTCAATTGAAACCAGCGTCTCGTAGAGGGGCTTTATCCTATTATAGAGCGAATGTGCCAGCGGTGTCGGTTCGAGAGTGTTATATTTCCTCAGAAATAGTTTTCCTCCTACACGTTCTTCCAAATCACTAATTACCTTACCTAAAGGAGAACGAGTGATGCACAGGATTTCGGCTGCGCGGGTTATACACTTTTCTTCCATGGTAACGATAAAATACTTCATTCTTTTAGAAAGTAAGAAATTCACGTTTTACCTCATAGTCCGTCATATCATACTTAGAGTATCTAGCATATATTATGGATTTCATTATTGCAGGGCATTATTTATTGTGAATGGGTCAAAAAAAAGTCATTTTGATACTCAATATAATTGTATTTTAAATTTTTTAGGATTATTTTTATAATTTTATTATATTTGATGTCGTTGTATGTTAAGGTAATATAGGACACGTGTCCACAAGATATG
>CAMLBO010000092.1 GCA_946478305.1 uncultured Enterobacterales bacterium | reverse complement strand
AAATAATGCCATGAACTCGAATCTGCAGGAGAAGACCAGCGGTATCGCGGTGACGCTGTCCAACCTGTCAGAAAGACAGCAGATGTTCTCCGATGTCGGGACAACAGCAGGCTGGCTGGCGTTGTCCATTCCCTTCCTGTCGTTCTATCTGGTGAAAGGGCTGGGCAACGGCGTGTCGCAGGCGGGCAGCTATCTGGGTTCCGCCATGCAGAGTTCGGCGTCGCAGTCTTCGTCACAGGCCGTGGACGGCAACTGGTCGTTTAACAATATGCAGACCGATAACGTACAGGGTGGTAAGTGGGACACCAACAGCAGCCACGCCAGCGGACAAATCACCAACCAGACCGGTACCGGCGCGATGGTCACGCAGACCGGCGACGGTGGCACGGTCTACAACACCACCGGCGCGATGTCCAAATTGCCGATGGATATCAACTTAGGCCAAACGACGAGCAGTACCGCACAGCGCTTACAAAGAGAAAGTCAGACCCAAGCTGAAAGCTCTCTGGCGGGCTATAACCATTCAGTAAACAGCTCATTTAACCAAGCGCAACAGTTCTCACAGCAATATGGAAATAGCTCAACTGTGACTAACGGCGCTGATAGTTCACAAGGTACGTCGGATTCAATGGCAGCTAATAAGATGATATCTGCAGCTAGAAGTTATGCGCAAAAAAATCATATTAGTGAATCCCAGGGGTGGGATGAATTAATGGATAAAACTAGCCGTGGACAATTAAATATTGGAATAAGGGGAAGCGCTGGGATTGATTCGAGCAAATCATTAGGAGGCAAGGCGGCTGAGTGGGCAACAGGGGCGAGCATAAAAGGTGATGTTCATGCCGGCGCTGAATTCACTGGGAGTTCTGGCTCCTCAGATAATACAAAAATTTCGTCCGGCAATTCTAAGGACAATTCTGCAGATAATACATCTCAGGAAGCAAAAGATTTCCGTGAGGGGAGAGATGTACTCGCTAGTAATCGAATCTCTAGCTCTGGAAGTCATTCAGATAGTTCTTCTAACTCTAAACTTGAACAGCTTTCTGCATCGTTGGCTCAAGCGGACAGTCATTATCAGCAATATACCAACAGCATGACCCGAAGCCACGAATACGGAGAAATGGCATCGGCGGCGCAAACCATGTCTGCACAAACACAGAGTAACTACACGCAGGAATATGTGGGATATGTACAGGAAAAAGCCCCGGAACGCGCGGAGGCTATATTGACGGATACGTCAAATCCAACGGTCCGGGCAGAACGTGAGCAGCTTGCTGAACAATTTGTTGAAGAAAAGCTTAGATCGCGTGTTGAAGGACATTTTGAAGAGAGCAGAGAACATTTAGGTAAAGATATGGCTGGAGTGAGTAATACAGCTGTTTCTTCTGGCGATAATTTATATAAAAGTGGAGCTAGTGAGATCGAATCAAGAGCAAATGGTGCATCAGTTCAGACAGATAGTTCTAAGCAGGTAGATACTATGATTCATGATAATAATCAGAAGATTTCATCGGCAGGCATGGAGATAAATACAGTAAAAAGTGGTATAAATAGTGAACGCGAAAGCTTAGGGGAATCTCATCAAAGGGCAGAGGATAAATTTGATAAGTCCTATGGGCGTGCTGTTGAGAACCAAGGACAGGAAAATCCTAAACTTACAAAATTGAAAGATAAAACTGACTCATTGTCGAAAAATTTTGATATTGATAAATAAGGAAATTATATGTTCGAGCTTACTCATAAGCAGATAAAGGAAGACATCAAAAATAGCATTCACCTTTTTGAATCAGAAGAGGTGAAAATACCGTCCATATGGCAATGTTTGAAAGTTGGATTACTATTCATTATAGGATTTCCTTCATGGGTGGCGTTGGTTTGCTTCAATGAAGTTCGTCTGTCATATGGATCCCCCGTATGTGATGCTTCAATACTGGCAGCTTTATTTATGGGGTTGTTTGTAGCTGGGCAGATTTATGTCGTCAAGGCAAGATATTTAGCTCTCCCTACTTCAATATTAAATGATTCGATAATTATAAAAATGCTGAAAAGTAAAGTGATGATTTATCTGGCGACATACTTGATTTTAATTTTTTTATCCGGTTTGTATTCAAAGATATTTGTTTTCTCTCCGTGGCTTTGTAGTGGGAGTATGGTTGTAGGTTTTATTTTGTTTAACCTGGTGTTTATGTTGGATATGAGCAGATTTGATTTGTCCCTTTTAAACTCCGCGATATCTGCTTGGCGCAATGGTGACAGGATTGAAAATAAGTAGCCAATAGACCAGTTATTTCCACTTGAGTGCAGCATCCATAATTTAGTGTGCTGCCCTATCCTCAGCCTAAGGAAAGGTTATGAGCTTCAATTCCCGCGACTTTACGCAGGGCGGGCAGGTTGCGTTTATGCGCCTGAGAATGTTCCTGCAAATAAACAACATCATTTCGTTTTATATGATTATGTCGTTCCTGATTATTACGGTTGCGACATTATTTATTCGCATGAGCACACAGAACATCATGAATGGCCTGATGTATTGGTATGCCACCACAATAGCACCGTTCCAGAAGCACATTGTTAATCCGACGGTTTACCATCTAGATTATTACGGCAAAAAACTTAACTACACTGCGATGCAAATTGTCAGTGATTCCTACACTTCATATTGCGGACAACTGCTGAAGCAGGAAATCATTATTTCTGCGCTGATATCGCTGGTTATGGTCTTTATCGGTACAGGTGTATTTTTCTGGTATCTGGGCCACCTTGGTAAAAAACAGAGCGAAGATGAAATCACCGGAGGGCGCGTATTAAATACCGACGCGAAAGCTGTCGCCAGAATGATGAAAAGCCGCGATCAAGCATCGGATATTAAAGTCGACGATCTGCCGATTAAGAAAGACAGCGAAATTCAGAACTTCGGTATGCACGGCACTGTGGGTTCCGGTAAATCCACGCTGATGCGCAAATTTCTGAGCTATCTGCGTGAGCGCGGCGACCTGGTCATTATCTATGACAAGGGCTGCACCTTCGTTGAAGAATACTATGACGCCAGTAAAGACAAGCTGCTGAATCCGCAAGATGAACGCTGTGCCAACTGGGATATGTGGGGCGAGTGTCCGACCCTGCCGTCGCTTGAAACCATCTCCACTTCTCTTATCCCGATGGGGGCATCGGAAGACCCGTTCTGGCAGGGTTCGGCGCGCACGATCTTCTCTGAAGCCGCGCACCGCATGCGTAAAGACCAGGATCTGAGCTACAACAAATTCCTTCGCACCCTGCTGGCCATCAAGCTCGACAAGCTGCGCGAATTTCTCGCCGGTACGCCGGCGGCGACGCTGGTCGATGGGAAAATTGAGAAGACAGCTATCTCGATCCGAAGCGTGCTGACCAACTACGTGAAGGCCATGCGTTATCTGCAGGGCATTGACCGCAGCGGTAAACCTAAATTCACCATCCGCGAGTGGATGAAGGGCACGAAGGTGGGCGCCAAAAACCCCTGGCTGTTTATCACTTCTAACCAGCAGCATCATGAGTCGCTCAAGCCGGTCATTTCCATGTGGCTGAGCATTGCCGCCGACAGCCTGCTATCGATGGGCGAGAACCGCCACCGGCGCGTCTGGTTCTTCTACGACGAACTGCCGTCGCTGCACAAGCTGCCGGGATTGCCTTTCATTATCGCCGAAGCGCGTAAGTTTGGTGGCTGCTTCCTGCTGGGCTTCCAGTCCTATCCGCAGCTGGAAGAAATCTACGGCAACAAGTCTGCTGAAGCCATGTTCGACCTGCTCAATACCAAGTATTTCTTCCGTTCCCCGAGTGCACTGGTGTCTAAATTTGTCGCGGAAGACATTGGCGAGACAGTTCGCAAAAGGTTCAGCGAGCAAACCAGCTTTGGTAACGAGTCGGTGCGTGACGGTATCTCCTTCGGTAAGGAGGAAGAGCGGATCAATATCGTCAGCCATACCGATGTGCAGAAGCTGGAAGACCTGGAGTGCTTCGTCACGCTGCCGGGCGATTATCCGGTGGTTAAGATGGCCCTGAAGTATCAGAAGTTACCCAAAGTGGCCGAAGCCATCCTGGAGCGCGACGTGGAATCCAGCCTTGACCCGGAGATAGAAGAAGACCTCGAAAGGCGTGGGGCGGAAGAAAGCATGTTGGATGCGTTATTCAGCCAGGACGCACCGGTCGAAACACCGCCAGTTGCGACGACACTGCCTGCGACTGCCGCCGTGATCCCCGCCGGCAGTCAGGCCAGCATGCCCCCTTCGTCGGTTCCCGCAAACACTGCAACGAACACGGCCTCCGCGCCCAGGGTGACAACACCTGTCGCTGCAGAAAGTGCTGAGACGGCATCCGCCGGTGGCCGTGATGAAGAAATCGATATTGAGCTTCTCCCTGGCATGAGCGAAGACGGCGAAATTGTTGACTTTGACGCTTATGAGCAGTACGCCGCCCAGTCCGAAACACAGGAAGCTACCCGCCGCGAAGAGGTGAATATCAATCACGCGGCGGACAAGGATGAGCCGGGAGAATACCTCTTATGATGAGCATCAGTACGATCGCCGGTGATGCCGGTTACTACTCGAGCCAGGATAATTACTATGTACTTGGCAGCCTCGAGTCCCGCTGGCTGGGTGAGGGTGCTGAAAATCTGGGCCTGTCCGGGCATGTGCTGGACGCCGAGATGAACGCCATGAAGCACGGCGTGCTGCCCGATGGTTCGGTGCTGTCGCGCGTTGAAAACGGTAAAGAGACGCACCGTCCCGGCTATGACCTGACGTTTTCGGCGCCTAAAAGCGTGTCGATGATGGCTCTCATCGGCGGCGACCGGCGGTTTATTGACGCGCACAACCGTGCGGTTGATACCGTCATGAAAGAAGTGGAGGCGCTGGCCAGCGCGCGCATTACCGAACGTGGCCAGACGCAGACCGTGCTGACTGGCAATATTGTTGCCGCGCTCTATAACCACGATACCTCCCGCGACTTAGACCCGCAACTGCATACCCACGCGCTGGTGTTTAATGCCACCGAAGCTGACGGAAAATGGCGGGCGCTGGCCAGCGACACGAAAATGAAAACCGGCTTTTCCGAGACGATGTACGCCAATCAGGTAGCGCTGGGCAATATCTATCGCCATTCGCTGCGTGAGTCTGTGGAAAAGATGGGCTTTGAGACGCACAACACCGGAAAAAACGGGCTGTGGGAGATTAAGGATGTACCGGTTGAAGCGTTTTCTCAGCGCAGTCAGGCCATTAACGCGGTCGCCGGTGACGATGCCTCTTTGAAGTCCCGTGATATCGCCGCGCTCGATACCCGGAAGGCCAAAGTTGTCTCCGACCCGCTGGTTCTGGTGGCAGAATGGAATGAAAGGCTGAAAGAGACCGAGTTTAACCTGCCGGACTTTGTCGGACGGGCGAAGGCGCGTGAGCTGCGCGGGCCGGAGGTCACTGAACCTGCCGGCGTTGCACCGGATATGACCACCGCTATCAGTAACGCTATTTCTACCCTCAGCGACAGCAAAGTGCAGTTCACCTATTCCGACATGCTGGTCAAAACCGCGTCGCAGCTGCCCGCTGAACCCGGACTGTTTGCCCGCGTGCGCGACGGTATCGACGCAGCCGTTGAGCAGCAGCGTCTTATCCCGTTGGATAAGGAAAAGGGCATCTTCACTTCTGATATCCACCTTCTCAATGAACTCAGCGTTCACCAGCTTGCCAAAACCGCGATGCAGGAAAACCGCGTACTGAGTTTTCCCGATCGTGCAGTGGAGCGCTCTCGTTCTTACGCCGATGCCTATTCGGTTCTCAGTCAGGATAAATCGGCGGTGGCCATTCTCTCCGGGCGCGGCGGGGCAACGCAGTTGCGTGACCGCGTCACCGATGCTGCCATCATGGCCGGTGAGAACGGGCGGGACGTGGTCGTTCTGGCAGCAGACAACCGCGGACGGGATTTTCTCACCAAAGACCCGCAGCTGGCCGGCAAGGTGATGTCCCGTAGCCACCTGACCGCTGACCTGACGCTGCCGCCGCAGAGCACGCTGATTGTCGCACAGGCAGAGAAGTTGTCTCTTAAAGAGACCCTGCTGATACTGGAAAAAGGCCAGGCGCAGGGCGTGCAGATGCTGTTTATTGACTCTGAGAACCGCACCGGCACCGGCAATGCGCTATCGGTGCTCAAAGATGCCGGCGTGCCGCAGTACCGATTTTACGACGGCAATAAAACCCTGACTACCGTGGTGAGCGAGAGCGACAAACGCCAGCGTTACGACCGCCTGGCTCACGACTACGCCGCGCTGAAAGCGGAAGGTGCACCGGTAGTTGCACAGGCCAGCGGCCCGCGCGAACAGGCGCTGCTCAATACGGCTATCCGGACAGAACTGCAGGCCACCGGCCAGCTGGGCAAAGACGAACGCCAGATGTCCGTTATTCAACCGGTCTGGCTGGACGGCAAAACCCGCACCCAGCGCGACACCTACCGCGCAGGCATGGTGATGGAGCAGTGGGACAAAGACACCAAAACCATGACGCGATACAGCGTCGACCGCGTCACCGACAGCACCAACACCCTGCGTCTGGTCTCTGAGACCGGCGAGGTACGGGTGGAGAAAATCAGCGGTCTGGACAGCAGCTGGAGCGCCTTTGCGCAAAAAACGCTGCCGGTCGCCATCGGGGAGCCGCTGATGGCCGTCGGGCGTGAGCTGGAAGGCAAAGTCAAAGCGCGGGACGGCCTGACGGTCACCGGATTTGTGGACGGGGGCGTCGTGGTCAGTAAAGGGGATACATCGCTGGTACTGGATACCTCACGCGCCCTGAAGCTGACGTCACCGCTGGTGGAGGGGCTGGGGGCGAGCGTCAGCGATAACCAGATGGTGCTGGCCGCCACCGGCACCCGCGACCTTAACGCCGCCGCGCTCAACCAGCTTTCCCGCAGCGGGTCGACGGCAACGATTTACACCGCGCTGCCACAGGACAGGGCAGAGAAGCGTCTGGCCAGCAACCCCAACTTCCGGGTGGCCAGTGAGCAGGTTAAAGCGCAGGTGGGCGAGACAAACCTCGATGCTGCCATGCTGAAAAACCGCGACGCGCTACATACACCGGTAGAGCAGTCTGTCGCGCTGGGCCTCAGCCGGGCGCAGTCAAACAGTATTGCTTTCAGCAAGGCGAACCTGATTTCTGCTTCGCTCGGCTGGTCTCCGGACGTCACGGTGTCTCAGGCCAGCGCTGAAATCGACCGGCAGATTAAAAGCGGCGACCTTATCAGTCTGCCACCTGTCGCCGGTGCCGGCAGCGGCCTGATTGTGCCGCGCGTCACCTATGAAATGGAGAAATCTATCATCCGCACCGTCGCGGAAGGCAAAGGTGCCGTCGCGCCGCTGATGGACACCGTGGCGGACAAATACCTCGACGGGCTGACCGGCGGTCAGCAGGCGGCCACCAAACTTATCCTCGAAAGTCCCGACCGCTTTGTGGCCATACAGGGCTACGCCGGGACGGGTAAAACCACCCAGTTTAAGGCCGTGATGGCGGCGCTCGACAGCCTGCCGGAAAGTCAGCGACCGCAGGTTATCGGCCTGGCCCCGACCCACCGCGCCGTGCATGAAATGCAGTCGGTAGGGGTGCGCTCACAGACGCTGTCGTCTTTTCTGAGCGAAGAACGCCAGAAAAATCTGGCCGGTGAGAAGACCGACTACGGCAACACGCTGTTTCTTGTCGATGAGTCCTCGATGGTGGGCAACCGCGACATGGCGGAGCTTTATCAGCGCATTGCGGACACGGGCGGGCGTGCGATTAACAGCGGCGACGTCGCGCAGCTGCAGCCCATCGAACCCGGACAGCCGTTCCGGCTGGTGCAGAGCCGCAGCGCTATCGACACCGCCGTGATGCAGGACATCGTGCGTCAGACGCCCGAGCTGCGTCCGGCTATCTACAGCATGATTGAGGGCGACGCCCGCGGGGCGCTGGAGAAGGTGGAAGCGGTATCGCCTGCGCAAATTCACCGTAAAACCGATGTCTGGGCACCGTCCTCTTCGGTGATGGAAATCAGGTCTCCGGAGAAAGGGCAGACCGCACCGGTCGCCGTCGGGCAAGAGGCCGCCGCGTTAGCCAGCAAAGAGCCTGCAGACGTTATCGAGGCCATAACCCGCGACTTTGCCGGGCGCACCACGGCCGCACAGGCGCAGACGCTGGTTGTGGCCCACCTGAACGCCGACCGTCACGCCATCAACAGCAGTATTCACGCGGCGTTAAAAGAAAACGGCGAGCTGGGCAAGGCGGAGCTGACCCTGACCGTGCTGGAGCCTGCCCGCGTGCCGGACAAAGCGCTGCGCAGCGCGGCGGGGTTCAGCGCCCACGTGGGGCACGTTGCCGTGATGAATAACCAACATTTGACGGTCAGCGGCGTCGATACGGCACAGGGCGTGGTAACACTCACTGATGACGCCGGCAAACCGACGGTGATATCGAATTTTGAGAACAGCACGCAGGACATCTCGCTGTACGTTCCCCGCGACATCACCGTCAGCACCGGCGACCGCATGCGCTTTACACGCAGCGACAACGAGCGGGGCGTGGTGGCCAACAGCCAGTGGCAGGTCAGCAAACTGGAAAACAGCGGGCGCATCACGCTCAGCAACGGCGAGCAGGAAAAAGTGCTGGAGCCGGGGCGCCTGCCTGAAGACGGGCATATCGACTTAGCGTACGCGGTGACGGCGCACGGGGCGCAGGGTGCCAGCGAGCGGTATGTCATTACGCTGGAAGGGACAGAGGACGGACGTAAGCGCATGGCGACGCGCGAGGCAGGTTATGTGACGCTGTCACGCGCAAAGGAGCATGTACAGGTCTATACCGACGACCGCGAAGGCTGGCTGAAGCAGTTAGACCACCAGGCTGAACGTCATTCCGCGCACGACCTCTTGCACCATGATGCCGACCGCGCCGCGCAGGTGGCTGACCGCCTGCTGTCAACGGCCACGCCGCTCGCCGATACGCCGCTCGGGCGAAAGCTTCTGCAGACCCGCGGGGTGGAGGCCGGCGAAAGCATGGCGAAATTCATCGCGCCTGGGAAGAAATACCCGCAGCCCCATATCGCACTGCCGGTCTGGGACAGCAACGGCAAACGCGCCGGCGTCTATCTCGATGAGGTGCGCAATATGTCGCAGGGCGGCGGCGCATGGCTGGACGGTGCGCCGCGCATCATGGGCGGTGACGACGCACGCTTTGCCGGCCTGCAGGCCAGTCGCAACGGCGATACGCACGTGGCGGGCAGTATGCCCGAAGGTCTGGCAATAGCCCATCAGCACCCGGACAGCGGGGTAATTGTTCGCCTTTCCGGTGAAGGTACGCCGCACAACCTGTCGCGCATCACGGGCAGCCAACTGGCCACCGACGACACGGTGCTGCGTCAGGCACAACAGTCCGGCGATGAGCCGCTGCCGTTTATTCCACCGGAGGATGAGAAGAAGCAGGCGGCGCTGGAAAAGGCCGCGCAGGCAGCTGCGCATCTTCCCGAAGAAGAGAAATTGCGTCTGGCCGCCGAAGCTGCTCGCGTGGAGCAGGCGAAAGGCCTGTCTGAACCTGACGGTAAAACCCTGTCTGAAGCGGCGGGAAGCGTGCCGGTGCGTGATGACCTCTCGCATGACCGCGCAGTCCATCAGGTTGCCATACAGGAGCGTGCTGCGACGCGGTTGCAGCAGATGGAGCGAGATATCGTGATTGAGAAGACCTTTGGTGAGTAAAAACGCGGTGATTTACCCCTTTTTAACAACAGGATCAAACGCTCAGGGAGGTTTGCGTGAGTAATATTTCGGTGAGATTTAAGAGTCCCTATGACGGGTTCTATAGAACCTTCGGCGGTGTGTTTGTGTCTTTCACCACGCAGCCGGACCTGATTAGCGGCTGGCTTGAGACGGCGCTGAAAGCGCACCCGGCATGTCAGAGCATGGAGGCGTTTGATTATGACAGGGCGTCGGGGAAGGGGCATTTTATTCTGCCAGACACGTCCCTCAGCCCCTGCGGTCGCGCTGATATCCGTTATCCGCTTCCCCGGACCATAACCCAGCGCACCGTTTACCGCTGGCAAGACCAGATACGCGATGTCACCTATACGCATATCGCCACCGGCGCGCACGGTTTTGAGTCGCTGTGCTGCTCAGAGTTGGGGGCGGAAATTGTGGAAGAGGCAGAACCGCCTGCGGGCGGGAAAGTGACCTGCCCGCTGTGCAAATGTATATGGGGCGACTGCAAGGCTGTTACGGCAGCTGACTTTCAGATAACGGAATAAGGCGTTGAAATATGAACAGGATCTCACTGCGTGCAGTCTTGCTGGTCACTGCGCTGACTGTGTCAATCGAGCCGGCAGTTGCCGCACCGTCGGTACAGGTCGGTTTTTCTCCGGAAGGTAGCGCCCTGCAACTGGTCGTAAACACGCTCAACGATGCCCGCCAGAGCATCCGGCTGATGGGGTACTCCTTTACGTCACGGGAGGTGGTGAAAGCGCTGATGGACGCAAAGCGCCGTGGTGTCGATGTCAAAGTCGTGCTCGATGAGAAGAGCAACACCGGAAAGGCCAGCGTGGCGGCAATGAACCTGTTGGTCAATGCCGGTATCTCGGTGCGCACAGTGAGCCGGTTCAGCATTATGCATGACAAAGTCATCGTGACGGACGGTCAAAACGTGGAAGTAGGGTCTTTTAATTACTCACGCGCCGCCGCGACGTCGAATTCCGAGAACGTCCTGCTTCTCACCGGCGTGCCAGACGTCGCACAAACCTATTTGGCGCACTGGAAGTCGCGCTGGGAATTGGGAACTGACTGGCAGTCAACGTACTGATTTCTCTTGCTCTGCGGATTTTCGTGCGCCAACACGAATTTTACGCAGAAAAGATAAGTCGCTGATATACTGAGCATGTAGTATTCTTCGGGGAACGATCCTTTTCAGATCCTTGGGGAGGCAGAAATGTCACAGATCGAAAATACAGATACTTCCTCTTCGAAAACGAAACGTTCTTATAGGAAAGGTGATCCGTTATCGACCAATGAGCGAAAGTCGGTTTCATTGGCCAGAAAACGTAAGACTCACAAAGCAATCAATGTGTATGTGCTAAATCCTCTGAAAGTAAAACTCGAGGAGTTTTGCAAGACCGAGGGGGTATCGCAGTCTGAGATGATAGCGATACTAATTGAACAAGAGGGCGCGCGAAGAAATAAAATGTGAGTTTTCACTATCTTGCTTGTTGTCGTTTTGAGTGCTAGATTGCTGACAGTTCTAAAAAATTCTATGGCTGGCCACACCATAAGGTGGCAGGGAACAGGTTCAACGGTTTAATTACCGGAACCTGAAAAGCAAAAACCCCGATAATCTTTCTCAACTTTGGCGGGCTGGGAAGATACATCGGGGTCAACTAAAACCGTATAGAAGCGTGCCTCTATGCGGGGAGTATAGTATCGTGCCGAAAAAAGTACAATACCCTATGCGATTACTCCTGCTGTGCATTGTAAGCGCAGGACGGTGTGGCTAGCGTAAACACTAACCTTTTATTCCCTGAATCCCGGACAACCCGTCGCGGAGAGGCTAATGCCAAGCGTCGCGGTCAACCCAAAATTCACCGGCGATATGCGCCACAGCTGAGCTGCGCTGTGCCTCGCGGCATGGCGTCTAAAGTTGTTGCGCGTATGCAGAGCCACGACTGGCACCGTAATCAGGACCTGATTGCGCTACGCCGCGTCGGTTATATTCCCTATACGCGCCGTAACGATCCGCACTTTAAGCCAAAGCCAATGCGCGTCAGCGCGCGCTCAGAAAGCTGTGAAGCATTGAACGCGCTGTCTATGGCGCTGGCGGCCAACTGCGACTACAACCCCGACAGCGATTATCCTTTCGAGATCATGGCCCCGTTTGAACAGATTGCCGCCGCTATGGGGCAGCTTCACGTCTATGAAAACGGCCGTAAGTCCTATGACAGCCCGCTGAAGGCCCTGTCCGTCCAGGAACAGCTCGAATACGTCCTTGTCGATCATGATAAAGACACCGACAGCGGCCAGAACAAGCCGCTGCGTATCTGGCTGTCTGAAAAATTCTTCACGTCGCGCGGCATTGCTGTCGAAGAGATCCGTCAGTGGCTGGGGCAGTTCCGTACGTGGGCGATAAAAAATGGCCTGACCGAAAGCCTGCGTAAAAAATACGAGCGGCATCTGCTGCGCATCGAGCGCATCGGCCTCGATATCAAAGACAAACACTCGCTGCGCAACCGGCTGAAGCAAATCAAGCGCTGGGTCGTAAGTCCTGACCTGACGGCCAGAAAACAGGCCAAAGTGTCCATGCTGGAGGGCGAACTGGAGAAGCTCAACCGCCAGAACGGTGAGCGCCTCGACGCGCTGCTGGACGACACCGACGGAAATCTGCGGTCGCTGGCCAGGGCGAAGGCTAAGCGTCAGAACCCGTACTATCAGGCATATATTGCCTGGTCCACGAGTGCGAGAGTGATGCCGCATCAGGTGAATACGCTTGAGCAGACGCTGAGCCAGGAGCAGCCGGGACTTCGTCATAGCGACCCTGAGAGCTACTACCGGCTGCTGCTCGAACGCGCCGGCGCGCTCTAACCTCTAAAACTACCTCTCTTTTGAACCGTGCTGACAGCGCGGGGATTTCCCGTGCCCTGAATCTGCCCAACCGCGATATTCCCCAGTTCTGCCGCCCCTGAGCGACCATCTCGACCGTTTTCTGGCCACAGCTGAGGCCCGTACCCCCCCTTTTTATGCCAACGCGTGAAAGCGCAAACCATTAGCTTCGAAAGGTAAAGCTAACTTCGAAAATCCACCCCTATTTATCCTTAATTTCGAACGTTATTTCTGAACAAAATAAGCCTCTAAAAAGAGGAGTACTTAACGAGCGGCATTCGCCTGCTCTTAAAAGTACCTCCCTCCACTCCGTTACGGGCAAAACACCTGCAAGCTTCAAACCTGCACCCATAGCCAAAGGGATGAAGTGCCTCCCACCGCCAGCGGCGGGCACCTAACCCGACGCACTAACTTAGTTACAGCATTCATTGAGCATTAGAGCCACAGACCGTGCACAGCGGCAACGCCTAAGCCCCCTCACCACTGCAAAGCGGCGCCGTCCCGGCCAAAGGCCGGAACCGTGTCGCTTTAGAGTGAGTGTTGTAACTAAAGTGGGGGAGTTGCTGAAGGTAGTATCGCGGAAAGTTCTGTATACACGCCCGTAAGCGCCTTAAGGCGCCAACGCGGAGATACGCCCCGGTTACGGCCTACGACCTTACCGTGACCACTCCGACGGCGCACAAAAGCCGCTCATGGCTATTAGCGGGTCTGGTCATGCAGGGCGAAGGGCGGAGATTGGTGAAACCTATCAGACCTGGGCGGCTGCGCCGCGTCACGGCGACATTAAAAACAGGATTTTTCATAGGGCATTTTTAGTCGCCTTCATGCCCTGACGGGCATACTAGGGGTATGAAGCCCAATGGAACGGAAACGTACGCTAAAAACGTAACCTTATGAATTTAAGTCTGGCCCAGTGGGAGCGAAGCTGCGATTTGACGACATTTGACTTCGCCCCACGAAGCCAAACCGTACGCTATGTACATTTCTCACACCCAAATGGGTGTCGGAATCCCGAAAATTTCTGACATATGATGTTGTTAGTGATCCTTCGGTACCTCAATAACTCCATCAGCAATACCCTGAGCCAGTCGTTCCATCCACTTTGCAAAGCGCAAATATCCAGGATATTGCTGGCAGATGTAGTCCATCTGAACTTTTGATGCGCTGTCCATCACCCGCTTAAAGGCTTCCATATAGTCATAGCAGCCCTGCAATAGCTGAGCGTCACCATTCTCTGTCGGAGGAAATTGGCTGGCGTAGTCATGAACTATCTTCGCCAACTGTTGCTGCTCTGCGGTTAAGTCGATCATTCTTTTCCTCGTGAAAGTGTCAGATATTTCCTGCATGCAATCTAAGAATGCTTTGATGCCGGCAACCAACGGTACAGCGTTGGTACCGAAACGCCGAGATCTTTAGCCACGTCTCTGGGAGGGATACCGCTGGCTAATAATTTTTTAGCCGACTCAATTTTACTGCTGGTCATTTTGGGTTTTCGCCCACCTTTACGACCGAGTCGCTTTGCCACATCAAGCCCAGCGCGGGTACGTTCGATGATCAACTCTCGCTCCATCTCTGCAAGGCTGGCCATAACATGGAAGAAAAAACGCCCCGCCGGTGTTCCGGTATCAATAGCATCCGTGAGGCTTTTGAACTGAATGCCTTGTTTGTGCAGCTCACCAACCATATGGGGTCGGTTTGGGAAACGAACAATATTGTACGTTAGGAGTGTTTTTTAACCGATGCAGATAAGTAACTGATTGTTTTATCTTGAGCAGCTATCGCTTTTAGGTTATTGCATTTGTTCTATCGCATATAGGTTATCTCATTACATCAAAAGACCAGCTAAGCACCCTATGGCGCGGGAGTACACCCTACTGAGATAACTTAGCCTGTTCAAAAAACAGGCTTGCCGTACAATATTGTTCGTTTCCCAAACGCCCCCCATATCAACAAGCTGCTTTACGCTACGTCCCAGACGATCGAGTTTCCAGACAACCAGCGTATCGCCTTCACGAAGCATTTCCAGCGTCCGGACTAAGCCCGGACGTTCGGTTCGTACACCGCTGATTTTATCTTCATAAATTTGATAGCAAACAACATAGAACGGGATCAGCACTGGGACGATGCGGTTCATGGACTACCGCAAAAAACAATGAGGTTGAACTATAGTTCAACTTTTTATTGACTTAGGTTCATGCCAAGATCATTATGATGTTGAGGCAATGCAAATGGAGTTAATTTTAATGTACAGGTCTTTTTTATTCTTGCTAATTTTTGGGTTTTTGTGCGTTCTGGCTATGCTGGATAGTCCAAGAATTAAAAAGGTGTCGGAACCGCAGAAAGTTATCAACGGTAAGCATTGGAAAACAGAATGTAAGTTAATCGAAATTAATATTGACACTGGATTTTTTAGTGGCAATGGAAATCGACTTGATTGCGCGGGTATCGTTGAGAACGTTAAGACCCATGATTATAATACTGCCGTAGCGGCTTATACATCATCCTTAACGTCGAAGTAGTTGTTTAAGTCTGCTGGTCCGTTCATTGGGTTCTGACTCTACGCGAGTGACGGAATTATACTGATTGGGGTTTACCCCATAAATCGAAAGGATAGAAATTGAAAGTTATCAACCAACAATGCCGATTAGATTAACATTTCTGCAAAGTGTTTTTTCATTATTCGGGGGCGGTGTTCTTCTTCTTCCATATGCTGTTTTATGGTTTCTTGTAAAGGGTGAAATTAGTTTTGGTGCAATATCTTTTAAAAATTAATGAGGAACGAGATGATGGATAAGTTTAGTGAAGAGTTTATTAGCCTAATGATCAAGCATGTGTACACTATCCCGGAAGATGAATATAAGGAACACACTAAACTCAGTGAAAATGGTCAATCATTATATGCAGATAATACATGGCGTGGTTTTGCATGTAGGGCAACGAGAAGAGAATTAATCGAGCAAGGATGGTCAGTCAGCGCCATCAGACCTAGTGATTACATTGATGTATTTCATAATGAAAAAACAGTCACAATTGGTCATATAGAAATGGACTTTGAAAACGAAAAAATTAATTCCCCTGTGTATTTTTTTCCTGATCGCGGGATCTATGCAACGGCCCGTGGTAACAACCGTGTCTACGATGCGTGGCTTTCATGGCCTTGTTATCCTCATGGCTGGTAAGTCGCTAGGTGAGACCGCGATAGCGGCCTTTCACGTATTCTCCCGCCGCCTGATTGGGGTTTACCCCAAGACTGCCCAAATGAAAAATCGCCCTGTTGCAGGCGGCTTAGTTATTGCTTTACTCATACTACCCGTTTAACGTCACCAAAATTAAGCAGGGCCGCGCAGGTACTGGGCTAGCTGCGCTAAACGTATATATGCTATTGTTGAACTCTACTTCAATTAGATGAACAATAATTCAATGCAGAAAAAACTAACGACAGACGAATTTAGGGCTGAAATACGTCGCAAGGGCTGGACAGGACGGGCCTTAGCGGTTCGCTGGGACAAGTCAGAAACATGGATAAGCAAGATAGCAAACAACATAGAACGCGATCAGCATTGGGATGATGCGGTTCATGGGCTACCGCCAAAAATCAGGAAAGATTGAACTATAGTTCAAGCATTTATTGACATGGGTTGATGGTTAGATCAGGGGTCTGACGCTCAGTGGAACGAAAACTCACGTTAGGCGAGAAAAGACGTCTAAAAAATCGATTAATGGACAGTGGTGTCCGTTAAGTGCCATTTACCGATTAAAAACACACCGTTTTAGGCGCATTTTTAACTGTCCACAATGTTTTAACATTTCGGACGGTTACAAAATTGTAAAAATCTCCGTTCGGCAGGGAGGCCGATATGCCCGTCGATTTTTTAACCATAGAACAAACTGAGAGTTATGGCAGTTGGGAAGTTTCCCCTCGTCAAATGTCCCGTATAGCTGCCGCAGGTAAACAGCGGGATATTGATGCCGTTAACGGTTTGCCTGTTAAGCCCAAGGATTAAGTTATGTATGTCGTTAAAATCGAATCTAAAAAGGAAGACTACAGGAAAAACATGAAGGATTTGAAGCGGATCTTTTTAGCGATTCAGTTGTCTGCCGGACGGTATCCAGCACCTAAAGCAATGTTTGCCGTATGGATGGCTTTAGCTTCATCTCTTTGTTGTCTTTTAGTGTGGAAATTACGTATTATTTTGCAAGGTTGGGATGATAAGGAAATCGTAAAATGAAAATCATGATGTTTATCTTAGTTATAATGGTTGCCTACATAGCATTCTTTCGCGACAACGAAAAAGATACAATAGCGACCAGTGAGGTGGTTTACAGTGCTGAACGAAACAATGCACAAGATAAAATTCTTGTCGAACTTCAAGCACTCAAAGATCCAAATATTTCTCAGTTCGTCAGCGACTGGAAATATTACGCCCCACAACCATCAGTAGAACAACTTTCAGAGCTAAAAATCATTCAACAAAATATTAAGAACGATAAAAATATAGCAATTAAATACACGCTGAAATGGCACAATGAAAATAGCCTTTGTTCTAAAGTAACATCACTAGTTGGCGAGATTGAATGTACACCGGGACTTTAGGGGGCTTTTGTTAGTTACCCAAATAATGAATCACCTGTCTAATAGGGGTCAGTTTGGATATAGAGAATTATTGTACGGTAAGCCGGTTATGTGAACAGGCTAAGTTATCTCAGTAGGGTGTACTCCCGCGCTATACAGCATTTTCAGGGGATTTGGCCTTAATCGGATAACCTAAATGCGATAAAGCTAGTGCGATAAAATAAAAGCGATATCCATTGACGCTAAATTAATCCCTTACGTATCTGGTTTGCTTAAATAATGTGCTTAGCGTACAAAATTTTCCGGTCTCCAAACTGACCCCTAGAAGCGGTCTGGCACGAACCCAGCGGCACCAAGCGCGCTATGCTGCTGCTGAACCTGATGAATCAGGAGGTAAGAATTCCGGTAAGCGGAAATCTGGCTGCTAAGGATTTTCGCTTTCAGATTTTGGGCCGTTGTGCTTCAGCATGAATACAAACATCGAACCACCAGAGGGCAATAGCATGACACCTAACAGAGGATGGAGTTAAACATGATGAATTTTAAGGCACGTACAAATGATGCAGAAGAGGGAAAAAGCAAATGGCTCGGGGACTTAGACCTGACACTCTTTTTACCTACGGTTTTCATGGTCCTTTTTTCTTTGGCCGAATTTGGATTGCTTATCCACTTTAATCTCATTGAACTGGGGTGGCCTCACTGGCGAGTAGGGGCCATCTTCACCGTCATTATTTTACTGTTTCTCTTTAAGAAAGCGCACGGAGGTTATGAAGAGGCGGTCTTTACCGTTTTAATCAGCCTTGTTTTCCCTTGGGTCTTAGGTGTGCTTTACCTCATTGGATTGTCCATTTTCCTCTGGCATTTCCCCACGCTGAAAGATATCGATTTCGCACCGCTAGCCTTTCTTCAGGCCTTATTCTTGGCGTTAGGCTTAGTCATGGCCAGTCGGCAATAGCATGACACCTAACAGAGGATGGAGTTAAACATGATGATCTTTAAGGGGGCCGCTTGGAAAACGGAATCTATGGTCACTCCCGTTTTTGCAACACCGATTTTGAC
>CAMLBO010000091.1 GCA_946478305.1 uncultured Enterobacterales bacterium | reverse complement strand
CTGCCACTGCAGTGGCAGCTGGCCGTGAGTACCGTTTGCAGTCAGGGTATAGTCCTGGGTTGCGCCAGAAGTTGCGAATGACTTAGTACCAGTACCGTCGATAGTATTGATTTTATAAGTCATTGAGTTCAGAACGCCACCCTGAGTGCTGTACAGAGTGAATGCGCCGCCGGTTGCAGACTGGCTGTCATCCATAACCAGGGTAACATCAAGTTTGTTAACGTCGTTGTTCCACAACATCAGCAATGGTGATTTAGCTTCCATTTTGTTGCCAACAAGACCGTTAGCAGTCAGCTCAATGTCAACGTCGGTAACTGGTTTACCGTCTGGAGTAACGATGTGTGCGCTGTCAGGCACGTTAGCGCTGACGTTGAATTTGGTATCATAGCTGGCAGGAGTTGTAGCCAGGGCTGAAGCGGAGAACATCATTACTGCCAGTGAAGATAAAACAATTTTAGTTTTCATTAATTCATCAATCCTATGATTAAAACACTATTAATATCCATGCTTACAAACTACCACCATGCAGATGTCGTATATACGCATGTTAGCTATATAATTAACTGTAACGTGTAAATTTTACTGCGGTTTACTACAACGCGGCTAATCAATCTCTCACAGTAATTACGAGACACAGACTAACTGCGTTTTAATTAAAAAACTTAAAAATGGACCTCATTAGTTCTGATTAAATATCTTTAATATTTATCTCAATAAAACAGAGATCGTTAATCTTTAAGGGTATTGTGGCCAACTTCTTCAAATACCGCACGCCGCAGGGCATCTTCAAATTCAGAGAGGCTGTTCGGCTCGAAGAAGTTATTAGCACCTACGCAGCTGGTCCAATCGACCGTCGGTTTATAACCGATCGCAATAAAGGCAATTTTCCCCACCGAATCTTCCGTAGAAAGCACCGTACGGATTTTATCGCACATCCCAGCTTGTAACAGATTAGGCGTAATCATGATATCAGCAGGGTCGTCCGTACCATCAGACACAATCACCATAACTTTGCGCGATGCGGTGCCTTTCGCCAGCTCCTGTGCGCCTAATAACACGCCAGAACTTACCAGCGTACCGCCATCTGCCGTCATATTATTAATCTCAGAGATTTCATTAATATCATCAGTGAGAGGAACAACGGCTGTATTGGCTGTGTTTAGACACATACCTTGCGGCACATTAGACAGTGAAGCTTGTATATCAGTAACCGGATTTGGGATCGCTGCTACTGTGCCAGCGATATTGATATAGCTCTCCAGCCTTGAGGCCGCTGCGGCAAAATCTTCTCCGCTCAGTACATCCGATGGTACAGGCCCGTTGCTGACAAACTGTGGAGTACACAAATTCCCGGTACGGGTACCCCAACCAAACGGGGTAAACCCAACCTTGTTATCCATTTCGTATGAGAATAGTTCGTTAGCGAGTTGCAGAACAATACGCCTTAACTCATCTATTTTCACATAGCCATCTGTGACTTGATTCATTGACCCCGAAAAGTCCGTGACAAATACCACATCAATATTTGAACGGTATTTACGGGCTGCTCCGTTATTGCCAACCATGACCTGCTTGCCAAAATTGGGAAAGAAGGATGAGTAAAGCCATGAGTTCTGTAATGTACGGCCGCTTACGCGATATTCTACATAAGTGAGATTACTATCATTCGGCGAAGTACCGTGCAGCACGGTAATATTGGGAGAGAATGTTGCCACATCATGGCGCATATATGCCTGGAAATAATTTATCGCCATCTGCTGATTACGTGGACTACCGTCGCCGTTATCTTCGGCAGTCAGGGCCAGTGAGGCCTGTTCCATAGCATCAGAAAGTCTCGCCTTTTCACTAATATAACGTGAACCCTCTAGTCCGAATGACGCCATACTTAATAAAAAACTGCCAAGTAAGACAAAACTAATCGCGAACGCTCCCCCCTGTTCGCCATAAAAACGGCGAAGGCCTGTCAACCCTCTCTGATATAGAGACATATTTTATCCTTATTACTGAAAGTAACGGCTCCCTGGAACCCCCCAGACAAATAAAGAGGGCAAAGTCCCTGGTCTTAATTGCATTAACGCAACATCACAATGGCAAATGAACTCATTACCGGACTTGTCCATACGCCGGTTATCAGGCGGGTATACCAGCTGGTTGTTGGTAAACAGACACTCAACTGATACAGGGGTACCCAACGGCCATAACTCCCTTTAGGCGATAACTCCTGTAAGTCCGTCAAAGGCTGAGGCGCAGAACAGGTTGCTGCCGAAGAACTGGCATTCCATTTATGATAATATTTCAATCGCTTAGTCGTATCGTGCAAGTCTGTAGGCTCATAGAAATGCATTTCCTCTACGCTTAAGCCGATGGACTGAAGATCGACGTTGGGGTCCATGTCTTTCAACATTTTTTTAGTCAAGGACAGCGCCATGTCTACATCATCTTGCGTTAAAGCTTCACGCCCATCAAAAAGCTGGATGCGCTCACGCAATACGCCGGCAATAGAATAGGATGTGCGATCCAATCGCCCGGTCACGGCCTGACGCAATACCAGATCACCCAGAAAATACATGAATGTTATCAGCGCAATAGAGATGAAAACGAACTCTACCGTGATAGATGCACGCTGATTAGTCCATAAATTGCGAACGTTCATATTCCTGAACAAAGATCACCTCACGGCTAAAAATAGATGTCGTCCAAGATTGCGGGACAGGGAAAAACATCGGTTGATATTTGTAGTCAATGTAATAGCGGGCAATCGGCTTACCTGATGACGTGGCCCCCTGATCTTTACCATTGGCCATATCGGCTATTGAATCTGCATAAGTTATTTTCATCACCAGCGCATCCGCATTGGTAACAAATCCCCACAGCGTTCCACCCTGTTCAGTGATGCGCCGGGTAAATCGTGCCTGATAGCCACCATCAACATTCGCTGGGGCATTTTTTGCCTCTTTAGCCCCTTCGGAAAGGGCCAGGTCGATTACAGAAGAGATGTAGGCCATACGTGCCATCTCTGCGATAAAGAACACCATGAACAAAAAGACAATCACAGTAAGGGCAAACTCAATGCTGGCTGCTCCCCGGCGATCGTGTATAAATCGACGAATCCAAAGCATCAGGCGACTCCTTTCTTCAGTGGCCCCACAAGACTCAGAGCATCAATTAACTCATTCGGATTATCGGACAGGTTTTCACTCTCAATAATGTTGCGTGCATAACGAATATCTCCCACTTTCACGAGTGCCAGCACGAGGTTATGCAGTGTTTTGGGCTGCTTACTTCCGCGCTGATATTGTGGCAGCAGCAGGGAAACAGCATCCTGATAGCGTTGATCAAGCATGGCGACCATCGCCAGATTATTGATAGCAACATCGTCGGCAATAAACAGATCCCGGGCTTTTTGAATTGACTGGTTGCCTTCACTCAGCTTGCCTGAAGAGGCCAGCGCAATGCCGCGCAGATTATAGGCTTCGCCACTTTTCGGCGACTTAGCTAACATCGTGTCCGCCACACGGATTGCCTGCGGATAATCACCAGCAGCAATCAGACTTTGCGCCTGTTGTGTGTAAACATTAAGGTCTGCCTTAGCGAGCAGTGGCTGCAGATAATAAAGTGACGACTTATAATCCCCCGCTTGATAATAATAACGTGAGAGTTTAAGACGGGTATCAGCGTCCTCTTTTTCCTTAAGTGAACTACGATAAAGATTAATCAATCCCTCATAGTTTTTAGACTTAAGTAAAATATCCTCCTGAGAGGCCAAATCACTGGCCGATTTATGCGTTGTGGCTGCACAGCCACTTAATATCAGCGCACAAAGTAATGCCGCGATAGTCCTTTTAGAAAATAGCACTTTTCATAATCCTTAAAATTCCTGGTGCGGCGATTAAAATAACGATTGGGAACATAATGAAAATAATGAGAGGGACGCTCATCTTGGCAGAGAGCTTGCCAATTTTCTCCTCTGTACTTAATAACTGTAGCTCTCTTATATCCTTAGAAAGTTCCAATAAATTCTCATACAATGATGTGCCGTAATGCACACTTTGCTCTAAGGTCGAACTGAACATACGCATTTCAGTCACATCCATTGAACGATAGAGCTCAAGCAATGCTCCTTCAAGCCCACTCACCTCAGCTCTTCTGACCACGTACATCATCAAACTTGCCAGGTTCGGGTCGAGATCGTCAAAACGTTCACCGATGAATCCCAAAGCACTCTCCACCGTCATCCCTGATTGCACGCAAACAGCAGTTAAATCGATATAATAGGGCAGTGCATCCATCATTAGTTTGGTACGCGTTTTGACCGCAGAATTCAGCAGTATTGAAGGGGTCACAATTACCACCACCATCACGACCACCATATTCATTGCCACACCTTGCATAGTGAGTTCGATAATGCCCAATAATTTGATACCGACCAGTAATATCCCAATAGCGCCGATGATCTTCATTTTGAGTTCAACGCGTTTATCAAGCATATCCAGGGTTTGGAGCCAACGGCTGTTTTTAACAATTAAAGAAACGTAATCGATAGTTGCAAGTTTGTGTCCATCCGCTTCTTCCGTAACAGGCTCAATAATTTTTTTCTGCCGGGCAACCTTCTGCTGCTGATAAATAATAGAAAACAGCAGGTAAGCACCGAGGACAAATACCAATGCATAGAAGAGTATGCTCATGTTGCTCTCCTTAGCAGGAACCAAATAATCAACATGCCGGTTAACTCACTACCGATGACATAATACAAAATCAATTTACCGACCGGGTCGTGCACGACGAAATTGTAATTCTCCGGACTCAAATACTTCATACCAAAAAAGAATAAAATAGGGATAGCCGCAACGATTTTAGCTGACGCTCTGGCTTCGGATGTCATGGCCTTTTTACGACGCCCCAGTGTTTTACTGTTATTAATAATCCGGGACAGGCGACTGATGAGCAGCCTGAGTTGGCCGCCACGCTGAAGGCTCACCAACATCACGACAGAGAAAAAGTAAAATTCCCGGTAGGGATAAAGTTTTCTGGCATCGTTAAATACACGCTCCGGGTCTTCGCCCAAATTTAAGCGCCGGTCAATTTTGTTAAACAACACCCCCATTTCACCCTCGACACCTTGGCCGCAGCGGTGTAATGCCTGGTGTATACTATGACCTGCAGAGACTGCCGCATTAATCACCGACAGAACTTCAGGGAAACCATCTTCAAAATATTTATGGTGCAACATACGCCCGATACGGACCTGCCCAATAAACAATACGACCAATAATACTGAGATAAAGATCAGCCAATCAAACTGCAGCCAGTTATAGTTAACCAGCATCATCCCCATCAATATACCGAGGCTAATATAAAGCCCCTTTTGACCGCGCAAGGTTCTGTCACCCAACGCATAAAGTTTCCATTCATTCACTAGAGAGATAAAATATGCCACTGGCATAAATTGACGAAATGAATTACTTCCAGTTTGGGATACCGATTTCTCTAACAACTGCCGATAACGAAAGTTCAATACCAGCAACAAGCCACCCACCGCCAGGATAAGATAATACATACCTCACTCCATACCGAAGATTTGCTTCAGCTCATTGCTGAGGTTAAACATAATGGCGTTTTGCATAACGGTCGAACGCATTAACAATCCATTGTTAACAAATTCACCTTTAATTTTTCCATTTTCATCACGGTCGTTTTGGCTTTTGAACGCAAATATATCTTGCAGAATTATACGGTCGCCCTCAATACCCATAACCTCACTAATATTCATTACTTTTCGAGAACCGTCATTTAATCTCGATGCCTGAATAATAATGTTGACGGCAGAAGCGATATTTCGGCGTATGGATTCCATTGGAATATTCATCCCACCCATCATTACCATGTTTTCCAAACGTGATACAGCGTCGCGAGGGTTGTTAGCATGCAACGTCGACATAGAACCATCATGGCCAGTATTCATTGCCTGCAACATCTCAAACGCTTCTTCACCGCGACACTCACCGACAATAATGCGGTCCGGGCGCATACGCAGTGAGTTGATCAATAATGCGCGCATGGTAATTTGCCCGGTATTTTCTACCCCTGCCAGACGGGTTTCCATACGCAGTACATGAGGCTGCATCAACCGCAACTCAGCGGCGTCTTCCATGGTGATAATACGTTCGCTTTCATCAATGTATTTTGACAGCGCATTGAGGAGTGTCGTTTTGCCAGACCCGGTACCGCCGGAGATAATAATATTCACCCTGCAACGTGCCGCTATCACCAGGAAATTGGCCATCTGCCCGCTCATGGCACCAGACTCAATTAAATTCGTCAGTTGCAGGTTGGACTTGCCAAACTTACGAATGGAAATTGATGTTCCATCCAGAGAAATAGGCGAAATAACCACGTTAAGACGGCTACCATCTGGCAAGCGGGCATCGACCAGTGGCCGGCCTTCATCGAGGCGACGGCCAACACGTTGCACCAAACGCTTCGCTATATCAGTCAACTGAGTATTATTGATAAAACGACACTTGGTCTGTTCCAATTTACCAAAGCGTTCGACAAAGATTCGGTCTGGTCCATTAACTAAAATATCGCTGACCGTATCATCGTCCAATAATGGCCGCAGCGGGCCGAATCCCATGACCTCATCGGCCATCATTTCGGCCATATGTCGCTGAGCCATGGCATTCAGATAGATATTTTTTAATTCAATTACCCGGTCGAGAATGCGGTTCATCTCTACAACCATTGACGGGCGATCTTCCATTAAGTGTTCAATCTTACTGATTTCGATATTACCAAGGACACCATCACGTAAGGTTTCCTGTAGTTCAATTGGAATATCCATTAGCTCACCTTCCCACTACGCAGACGCAGTTGATTCTTACGCGATGCTTTTGGATTCGTCGCCCCACCCAGTACATAGTGAGTCAACTCATCCATTGGAGAAATCTTGCGACTAAAGGGCAGGCGCTTAATCTGAGCCGTATTTTTCTGTTTGTTATAAGGAAATATCAGATCAACGGGGCGGTTTAATATCGACTTAATGTCCTCTGGCGTCAGGGCATTGGCAGCCACCGGGCGACTATCATTTATACAGAGAAACAGACGACGTGAGGCCTGGCTGGTACGCTGCAAGAGTTGCAGGTTTTCGATCATATTTCGGGCTACACGTACCGAGGCCATTGATCGATCCATAACTAAGATCAGACACAGTGAGCTCTCGACTAGATGACGCTGTAACTCTTTATCAGCGGTAATGATTGACTGCTCGAATACCACAAAATTGTATTTCTGTAAGTCTGCCTGATTAAGGTTCGGAAGTTGCTCACTCTGGCTGTTCATCAGATCAAGTTGCTTCCCCCCCATCGTGATCTCATGGGTCAACTTCATGCCAGCAATCAAATCTAAATCCTGCGAGCCATGCGCGCCATGAATAAATAAGGTTGGCATCTGCTTGATACGTGCAATCTCATTCGACAATTGGTAACCAATTGTTGAAGTCCCTACTCCGCCTTTACAGCCCAGCACGCTTATACTCACCGGCTGGCGATTGGCTTTTAATTCAATGCCAGAGACCGCAGCTTGTACCATGACGTCTTGTTGGGCGTGAATGCTAAAATAATTAATATTATTGCGCGCAAAGGCCTGCGCCAGACTAATGGAATCACTGTCACCGACCAGACAACACCAGACGTCACGCGGGATCTGCATCTGGATAGACTGAACAATTTCATCGATCTGTTCACTGGCCCCAATGTCTACCACCACACCGTTGGCGTTGGTCGGGATACTGAGGCCTTCCTGATGAAAATCCTGGTGCAGCGTATTTACGGCATTGATTCCCGCCATACGAAACTGTTCGCATAACTGCTCACTCATCCCTGAACGAGCTGAAAGCACATAAAATTTCCTGCTTGTCGCATCAATAGTTGCGCCTGCTTTTTGTGGAAATAACAACATTCCTCTTTCCTTAGAAGTTATATTGATGTGGGCTAATTACTGAACGAGCACGAATGCTATTGAGCGCGCATCCTTGTTCATCCTGAAGATCAAAAGAGTAGCTCTGACTTTCATAATCACATTCGGGGTAACGCTTGGTTATCCGATGCTCGATGCTCTTAGCAGCATCAGAATTATGCGAAGGATAACCACCGACCCCACTTACCATGGGCGTATGAGATAACGTATTACCCGTTGAAAGCTCATATGGCTGTGGGTTGATATCAGAGCGGCTCACCATCATATGTTGGCTGGCAAAAGAAATAGCCGGAGCCATCACCAACAACCACAGCGCCCATTTCCATAAAGGTTTAGAATTTTTCATTTGATAAAACCGCCCTGTTCAATGAATTGCTGAGCTCGTTGTTTGTCACGCTTGTCAGTAATACCGTCCAGACCCAGCAATCTTGTCCAGGTTGAAGTACGTTCAAAATCAGGCAAAATCACGTCACGTGAAGCGATAGGTTTCACCAGATTGACCGTGGCAACGACAACCAATTCCCCACGGGTACGCTCCGTTGAGGCGTTACGGAATAACGCGCCAAGAATGGGAACACTGCCAATGAAAGGTATTTTTGCCAGCGCTTCACGTTCGTTATTGCTGATCAAGCCGCCCAACAGGAAACTTTCACCATCAGCCAGTTCCACCGTTGTTCTTGCACGACGGGTTTGGAAAGTAGGGAAACTGCTTCCTGCTGTGGTGGTATAGGACTCGTCAACATTGCTGACTTCCTGGCCCAGAGTTACGCGAATATGTTTATTGTCATTAACTTTGGCACCCACGCTCAATTTGATACCGAACTCTTTATATTGCACGCTGGTGCCATTCATGGAGGTAGTAACCAGCGGCACTTCGCCACCGACCAGGAAATCTGCAATTTCACCTGACATAACTGAAAGGTTGGGCTCCGCTAGCACTCTTGCCACGGAATCATTACTGATGGCATGAACCAGGCCAGAAAGTGTATCGGCATTGAACTTAACGAAGCGGAAGGCCCCAGGAGTGGGGTTAACGCTTCCTCCTGTAATGGTGCCCCAGTCAATACCAACGTTATCCGTGAAGGATTTAGTGACCTCCACCACAGACAGTTTTACATTGACCTGATTGGTCACCGGCAGCTCTAACTTATTGACGACTCCGCGATAAATGGTCTCATCCAGCCAAGAGTTGGCACTACCTGAGGAACTCGTGCTGCTTCCGCTACCGGTGTTAGTCGATTGGCTGACGTCAGCAATTTCTTTTTTATTGATAATGCCGTCAGCATGGACACCTTCGCCAACAATCCGATAAATACGATCCCGGGTTTCTTCATCAGGTACGGTGCCAGAAATAATGTAGGCTTGCCCCACTCTCTGGATAGTGACATTGGCGTCAGGAAACTCCTGCTTAATGGCGTTATGCACATTGCCAAGTACGGAATCCACCACTAGGGTAGTTTTGAACACTTCGGCGCCGTTGATATCAAAAGCGATCAACTCTGCGCGACCTTCCTGCTTGCCATAGGCCACCACGCTTTTGTCACCCACCAGCTGGTAATCTGCAATATTTGGTGAGGAGATAAAAACAGTATCAATGTTGTCACGTACCTGAATAACTTGAGAATCACCAGGTGTCAGATAGGTTTCTCCAGCTAAAGCGCCCTGGATGTACAGGCCGAAAAGTACGGTTAAAATAGCAATATTAGTGCGAGACAAAATTGCGAAAACATTCCATTGTAATTTCACTTTGTTCCTCTTAACTCTTTGATTGAGCGCGTTTGAGGTAAAACCTCAGCGACTCTCATATTAACTACTGCAGGCTCAGCACCATTTTCTGGGAGTAACAAAACATCGCCCGCTTTCTCTACTACACGAAGTTCCGCCAATTGCCGCTGATTTAATCTGACCACAATGACACCTACAGGTATGCTGTCATTGGTATACTTGGGTTTATCTTTTTTATCCTGATCAAAGCGCTGACTTTCTAACACCGTGACCTGCGAGAAAATACGGTTCAAAACATATTTACTTACATTGCTACTTCCGCTACTAGCACTGCTCGCGCTGACAACTTCAGATATATTCTGTTTATCTTTTCCATCCTCAATGAGCCTGATATATATGGAAATTTTATCTCCAGCATAAGTAGATGAGAGTAAATAATCATCAATGGGCTTTATAGGGAATGAATAAGGCATTTCGTCGCTTTGCAAACTGTGCCTGGCAAAGGTCGGGCTATTAGGAGCTTCAATCACCCCGAGAGACAAATAGCTTCCTTTACTCACATTATTCTTCACTAAATAGCCTCGAACGTTACCATTCGATGCTGTTGAGATATCTCGAGAATCATTGGAATCGGATGAAACTTTCATTTCGGTGATTTTGAAATCATCAGGACTCAAAATGTCGTATGGAGATAAATCTCTCATGGCTTGTGCCACCATAATAGAACGTCCCATATCAACTTTCGTTTCCACGGGCGTTTTTTCTACGGCTGGTTGATTTTTTTGCACAAAAATACCTGCGATTCCTACGCCGATCACAAGAATTGAGAGCCCAAAAAGCACTCTATGATTCATTAAATTATTCCTTTAAATTAATAGTTTCTTTATGGGTAAGAAAAAACAAATGCTAATGAGATAGCAACACCATAAGGGAGACCGTTTTGCTTGATATTTTTGCGAAAAAAAACCAAACCAATTAATGCAATTACACCACCGAACATGGCAGTCATTAACAAGAATTGATAGAACGACGACAAACTAAATGATAAAGCCAGAACTGAAATCAGTTTCACATCCCCGGCGCCAAGAACGTTACCCAGGAACAACAGAAAACCGACACACAGAGCCGCCAGAGAAAGAGGAAGGTTAGGTAAGTTGCCCGATAAAAAAATCAACGGACATAAAGCTAATACTGTGAATATGATATTGCGGTTACTGATTATCCTTGAGCGCACATCTTGAACGCAAATTAAGGCTAGCAGTATGACTACAATATAAAAATTAATTTTGGTTATCCATTCCATGAACTTACTTTCCCTGGTCCCTAAAAAATCCAGGGACTTTCAAATAAACCTGGTTTTAAAATTACTATTTAACAAAAACAGCCTCAATGCCGTTAATTGTGGTTTTGAACGCAAAATTAAGCGCCCCTAAGTAGCCTGTAGTCTGATTACCCATGACTTTTTCTAATAACAAAGCAATCGCTACACCTATCATTGCGTACTCTATCGCAGTAACACCCTGCTGGTTATCGCAAAATTCAACGATCAAGTTCCGATTCTTATTGTAAGTATGAAAAATAAAATCAAGCACGATATATCCCTGTGCTAAAAGTCAAAAAACATATAACAATGTTTAAATTCCTGTGGGGCCACGCATACGCGTCCCCACAGGTTTATAAACGCAACTTATTACTTAGTTGTAACAGAAGTAATAGAGGAGACAATTTTAAGGAATGCGTCATTAATTGCACCCAGGAAACCAGAAGACTGGCTACCGAAGATAGCAGCTAACAGAGATGCCATTGCTACGCCGATCAGGGCGTATTCAATTGCAGTTACACCACGTTGGTCATTAACAAAACCTTCAGCGCGGACTTTAGCAGCTACGTACATTTTCAGCATTACGTTGTTCATTGTTCATTCCTTGTTTAATTATCCGAAGCATCACATGACTTCGGTTACATTAATGTTTATGTGTTTAAATTGGTTTGTATCAGCACAGTCATGCAGTAAACATACTCACCACTGTTTCGACCCAACAATTAAACGACACATCGACATCCCTTGTCCTCATTAACGGTTCAATTAATCTTTTTAATTACCATTGAACTCTTATTTTATCTCTTCAGCAGGAAAAATATCGCGAAAATCAAAGTAGTAAGCCAACAAACTGCTAATACCGCCAGGGTAGAAACAAAAACATTCCAGCTCCGGTTTTGAGACCACGAGGAAACAACTGCTTTTATATTACCCAGTTCAGCATTGTTTTTTGTTATCTCCAGACTGGCTTCTTCATCATTAATCGCGAGCACCACGGTATCTTCAACCGAAATAGCAGCGTTATCTCCATCGATAATGGGATGCGCCGTTTCCTGGAAAGACTCACTGGCTACATAACCAACATACTTCACGCCTTTCTTAGGGATTGTTCTAATCAACGAATTAGGCAAACCCGCCAGGCTAAACGCTTTTCTTAACAGGTAGAGCTGCCCATAGTAGCTACTTTCACTCACTGAGCCACGTTGTTCAAACCACACCTGATTAATTAAACTTTGTTTATCTGTTTCTCCTTTAAGCAGCAGAAGAAGAAAACGATAACTATTCTCAGATAATGTAATGACTGATCCCCCTGAAGCCACCAAACAGCGTTTAGCGGGAATGAACCTCACTCCTTTATCCAGGGTAAACATCAGATCTTCTATATCCATACCGTCCATGTACAAACTCCAGTACTACTGAATTAAATATTATTCCCTTAAATTTTCACATTAGAGCTTTATTTAGCAATATGCGTGCTCGCTAAGGCTCGCCCTATCCCCCGATAATACTCCAACAGAGTTTAGCGCCTTACTCTTTAATCCTCATCTGTTCTCATACTAACAAAAAAAATCGTCGAATACTCAATCACTCTTATAGGTGAACACCTAAGATTTTTGATCACCAAACAAAATATCTTTTATTTTCAATGAGATATTAATTTGACGTTATTTTTTTTGTATATAATTGGACTTGTTAAGCATATTAACAAATTACTGCGCTTCTATAAAACACCCTGTTAAATAAAGAAATTGTCTTTTATTCTCAACGATAATTAAATGAATGTTAATCTCATCATTTTTATTACTTTCTGAAAATGACACCCACATAGGAATCTCAGTATAGGGCTGGTGCACGACTTCAACACAGCGGCTGCAATTTTTTCATTACTCAACTCAGCCTGGAGAATAACAATCTCTCAGGTCAGATGGCGGTTCTGACCTGAGCCCCCTTTCTATGATGTAACTTTAGAAAACGGCCCTTCAGCCTGTACATTCATACCGAAACCGCAGTCACCCTCTGTGTGAAGTGTGACCTGTTCAGTGGAAAAATCCATGTTGACGATACACTGGCCACCAACCGCGCTTTTGTCGTCGGCCTGACGATACTCAGCTTTACCCTGTTTTACCGCCGTTACCACCGAAAACTCACCAGTGTTGGGACCGTAATAAAGTGACATCAGTCCCATATACATTCCGCTGAAATCAATTCTAAATTGTGCCTCTTCGGCTTTCACATCGACGATGTTCCAGTTGCCATAACCGGCATATTGCCAGTACACACCGGCAATACTCGTCTCGTCGGGTAATGCCTCTAGCTTAGGTTGGATCTGGCTGAGGTTATATTTGGATTTCTTGTCCTCTGGCGCCAGCATCAGCCAAGCCCTGGCTTTGCGATACTGCCCTTGGCGGATGTAGGTCAGCGCAATATTGTTGTAGGCAGTGGCAATACTCTCCTGCGGTTTATGGCAAAACTCACTCCATGCGACCTGATCGCGAAACACTTCCCGCGCTTTGTCATACTGCCCCTGCTGATAGGCTATTTTTCCGGCGGAGGCATAAATACCTGCTTTGAGGCAGTCGCCATTGATATCAGGTTCATCGATTTTAGCCAATGTCTGAAGACTGACCAACCCTCCTGCCATCAACAACAGATTCAAAACCACTTTCATCAAATACCCTTTTCTTAGTACGGAATTGAACTTTACCGCGGGAAAAACATCCTTACATGTGTGCCATTGCCCTCTCGCGCTGGGTCACTCATTCTGGGATGATGAATCATTCACAACATAACTCTTTTGAAACACGGCAATTTATGACTAACAAACCTGGTAAATCGGCACCCTGGCGTGCTGTCTGGCAGTTAATTAAGCCTTACTGGCTCTCGGAAGAGAAGTGGCGAGCCTGGGGCATGTTGACCACTATCGTTATCCTTTCACTGGCCAGCGTCTACCTTAGCGTCCAGTTTAACGAATGGAGCCGGGTGTTTTACGACGCTCTGCAAAACAGAAACTATCCTGTTTTTAAAGCCCAGCTATTCAAATTTACCTGGCTGGCGCTGCTGTTTATTGTCATTGCCATCTATAAAGTCTATCTGACGCAAGGCCTGCAAATGAGCTGGCGACGCTGGATGACCGAAGAGTATATGGACAAGTGGTTAGGCAATCACGCCTATTATTACACCGAGTATCAACATCAGGTGGATAACCCGGACCAGCGTATTTCAGACGATCTCAATGCATTGACCAGTGGAACGCTGTCACTGGTATTAGGGCTGTTGTCGAGCGTGGTGACCCTGTTCTCTTTCGTGTTCATTCTTTGGTCTATCAGCGGACCGCTGACTTTCGCTATTTCTTCTCATGAATTCACTATCCCAGGTTATATGCTCTGGTTCGCACTGCTGTATGCCATTGTCGGCTCAGTCGTTGTCTGGTGGGTGGGTAAGCCGCTGGTCCGCCTCGGGTTTAACCAGGAATGGTTTGAGGCAAACTTCCGTTTTGGTCTTATCCGCGTACGTGAAAATAGCGATGCAATTGCGCTGTATCACGGCGAAAAAAGTGAACGTGAGCAGTTAAGCGGTAAATTTGAGTCTATCAAAACTAACTGGTGGTCGATCATGAAGGTCACCCGTAGGCTCAACGTGGCCTCCACCTTCTACGCTCAGTTCGCCAACATATTCCCTATTCTGGTTGCCTCGCCACGTTACTTCTCCGGCGCAATTCAAATGGGTGCGCTGATGCAGATTGCCTCAGCATTCGGACAGGTTCAGGGATCACTCTCCTGGTTTATCAATGCTTTTACCGATCTCGCCAGCTGGAAAGCCTGCGTTAACCGTCTGGCCGGTTTCAACGCCGCTATCGATCAGGTCAATGCACAACCGCGCGGCATCAATGTCGGTGAGTCAGACAAGCTGGATCTACAACTTGATGATCTGACCCTGAAATTACCGAACGGTAGTCCATTGTTTTGTAACGTATCTGCCAGCCTGAAGGCCGGTGAGCGCGTGTTGATCGCCGGTCCTTCAGGGTGCGGTAAGTCAACGCTGCTACGCGCTATTGCCGGGATTTGGCCGTACGGTGCTGGTAGCATTCACCTGGCCGCCGGCAAAAGCCATCTGTTCCTGCCACAGCGCAGCTACATTCCGATTGGTACCCTGCGTGAAGCGTTGAGTTATCCTGATTCCAGCCGCGACTACACTGACGATCAGTTGAATAAAGTGCTGGATCAATGCTGTCTTCCTCATCTGCAAAACGTACTGGATGACTATGCCAACTGGAGCCAACGCCTGTCACCAGGCGAACAGCAGCGCCTCTCCTTCGCCCGTGCGCTGCTTATCAAGCCAGCCATTTTGTTCCTTGATGAAGCCACGAGCGCGCTGGATGATGAAACCGAGCAGCGTATGTATAGCCTGTTAGTCAGCGAACTGCCTGAGACTTCGGTGATCAGCGTCGCGCATCGCAACAGCGTGGCAAAATATCATCAGCACTGCTGGCGTTTCAGACGTCAGGAAGAGGGCGGTAGCCAGTTCTCTGCATCGGCATTGCTGCCCGAATAAAGCCTAGAACCAAACCCCTTCGGGGTTTGGTTCTTTTCACCGTCTATCCTTTCTTAAAACCCATCACAGCGCACAGTTCACTGCTTTAAATTTGTTCAAATGTATACCCCGCTATACAATTTCGGACCACTATCTGGAGGGCTGATGAAAATCGACAAAACCTCGTTCGTTCCGCTTTATTTACAAATAGAACAACAACTTACAGAAAGAATTGCCGCCGGAGAGATCAAGCCAGGCGACCCTATTCCGACTGAGGCCGCGCTGTGCGATATTTATGGCGTTTCACGTATGACCGCCCGTAAAGCAGTGGATTACCTGGTGCGTCAGGGACGGGTTGAGCGTTTTCGCGGGCGCGGGACTTTTGTCGTGAGGAAAAACCCGGTAACCAAAGTCAATTTGCCACTCGACCGGCACCTGACGGCCAGCGAACTGGCGGTTGAGATCAATCAGCCCATTGAAAACCGGCTGCTGGAATTCAAACGCACCAGCGCAGATGCAGAGATTGCCGCCGCACTGAATATGCCGATCGGTACTGCGCTGCATTTTATGGTGCGCCTGCGTTTACTCGGCCAGGAGCCGTTCGTTTATGAACAGTGCTGGTTGCTGGCAGATATGTTCCCAGACCTGACCGAGAAGGATCTGATCACCTCAAAATATGCCTATTTGCGCTCAAAAGGATTCGAGCCGATGGGGAGTAATAAAGAGATCTCGGCGGAACTGCCGTCCAGTCAAATCCGGTTGGCACTTAATTTGTCTCGAGATGAACCGGTACTGCATTCACGTGCCGTGGCCGAATTTTCCGATGGTAAGAAATTCGAAGTGTCGGATGTCTATTACAATCAGCAGCATTACAGTTTTAGTATCCGCGCAGAAGTGAAAGGCAAAAAGAAAGGCTGACCCTTTATCAGCCTTATTATTTTACATAAAATCTCATTTAACTAATCCCCGAGAGTGCCGCCTTTACCAGATTGGCCACCTGCTCTACTTGCGGACCGTAAATCACATGCACGTCATTCTCTGTCACACGCTTGACGCCCATTGCTCCGGTTTTAAGCAAGGTCTCATCCTGCACCTGCGCCATATCGTTAACCTTTACCCGTAAACGGGTAAAGCAGCAGTCAACCTGAGAAATATTTCCTTCGCCGCCCAGACCGAGGATAATATTTTTGGTCTTCTCATTACCTTGTGCCGGTTTTGCGCGCTCATCCGCATCATTTTCATCCTCACGTCCGGGGGTTTTGACCTGCATACGCAAGATCACCCAGCGGAAACTAAAGTAATAGATCGGGGCATAGATGATCCCGAGGATCAGTGGATACCACCAGTGGGTTTTCGTTCCACCGAGTACGCCGAAGATCAGAAAATCGATCGCCCCACCCTGAACATTACCGATCATTACGTGCAACATCTGCATCAGAACGAATGAGATCCCGGTCAGCACGGCGTGCAACACATACAACACCGGTGAGACAAAGATAAAACAGAACTCCAGCGGTTCCGTAATTCCCGTGGTGAATGAGGCCAGTGCGCCCGCCAGCATCAGCGCTTTCACGCGCCCTTTATGCTCAGGCCGGGCGCAGTGGTACATGGCCAGCGCCGCAGCGGGCAGCCCAAACATCATGACCGGAATTTTGCCCTGCGCCAGGAACCGAGTAGCCTGTTGAGTCACCTGATCGCTTATTGCACCAGGATCGGCCAGCGAGGCGTTAAAGATATTCAGCGCCCCGACAATGCTCTGATTATCTACCGTGGTGACGCCGCCGATAGGCGTGAAGCGCACCGTTTCATTGATAATGTGATGCAGACCAGTCGGGATCAGCAAGCGTTCGGATGTGGCATAAATGAAGGTACCCACTTCGCCAGTGCGGCCTATCAGCTCCCCTACCCACTGAATTCCCTGCGCAATAGTGGGCCAGATAAGTGACATCAGTACCCCAACAATTGGCAACACCAGAATGGTTACTATTGGCACAAAACGCCGTCCGCCAAAGAACGCGATCGCCGTTGGCAACACAATGGTATAGAAGCGGTTGTGCAGCCACATAGTGATCAATCCCACCAGCACGCCACCCAGCACACTCATGTTGTAGGTGAAAATCCCCAGGGTATGGGTGAACTCGGCCGCATAGATCATCGCGTCGCTTTCAGTCATACCTTTTGCCGCCAGTTTGGCGACGGTAATGGTCTCAGGCGTAATGTTCTGCGCCAGCAAACTATAATTAACCCCGACGTGCAGGCCGACGAAGCCAATCACTGCAGAAAAAGCTGCTGTAGCTTTCTCTGCATTGGCCAGTCCCATCGCCGTAGCGACCGCGAAAAATAGCGGCAAGTTGGCAAACAGCGCGCCGGAGACCTGACGTATAAAACCGATAACCAGTTGCAGGGATTTTATTTGCGCGAAGGCCTCACCGGTGACTGCCGGGTTTTGCAATGCTGCCGCCAGCCCGAGAAAAATCCCTGCGGCGGCGATCACCGAGATCGGCGTCATCAGCGCCTTACCCAGGTCGTGGATTTTACTGCCTAATTTCATCATCTGTTTTCCCTTAGTCAATTGGTGAAAAAAGCGCCGTTAATTGAGTTAAGTCATGGAATGTATAGTTGTATAGACATAGAGGTCAGGAGTATGAAAGGGATCACAGTTTGATTGGCATTACTGAGAATACAGGGAAAGAGAGATGTCAGAGAGAGAGAAGTGAAACAGGGATAAACGGATTTCAACCGGAAACAGTGTGAAGGTCAGGGGGCGTTTCCGGTCGAAAAGGACTGTTAGAC
>CAMLBO010000090.1 GCA_946478305.1 uncultured Enterobacterales bacterium | reverse complement strand
CCGTCTACGCCGTTGGTTCCAGCTGCACCAGTGTCGCCTTTAGCACCGGTATCGCCTTTGGCACCGTCTACGCCATCGATGCCATCTTTACCATCAATACCGTTGGTCGGTTTAGGCTGGTTTTCGAGTGCTGCAATGTGTGAAGCATTATCAGTAATGTTGGCGTCTTGCTTTGCATCGATTTGGAGTTGAGTCAGTTGAGCCGTGGGAATCTGCGGTGGTGTAGTCACGACGGTAGTGACAGGCACTGACTGAGTGGGCAAAGGTGGGTACACAACATCCTTGCTACCATCCCAATAAGTATTGCCATTTAAAAAATTATGCACCTGAGTCATATCGGTGGCATTCAAAAAGATCGACTGATTGGTTGTCGGGATTTCGGGGTGTGCGGCAAAATATTGACGAACAAATGCCTCATCCTCCGGTGTCAAAGCTTCCGCGGGACCAATAGAAGCGACAACCGTTACAGCCAGGACAACACCCGATAGCACACGGCGAATGATCAAAGGTGAAACACCCAAGATATTCACTAATCCTGTCTTATGGATTTCTCCCGTCGTGTGAGCCGTCGTAACCTGAGTGTTGCGCGCTATAATCTGGTTGTTCATATGGTTTTTTCCGATAACAAAATAAGTAGCTGTTAGCGACAGTTAAATGCGGCTATGGACCCATTTTCTTGTCTCTTTGCCAAAATCATACACACGGTGAATGTGACTTGCTTCACGTATTCACGGTGAGTTTGACTTATGTCAAGAAACGTAAGCTTATACCGCTACATGAAAATGTTTCACTTAAGCCATTTATTGGTAGCTATTAGCTCTCTGTTTATGTGTCCACATAACGATGCTGTTAAATTTTTGTAGCGAATAGCGACACAATGAAAAGTCCACACGATTGGTGTAGAATGCCAGTGAAGGATAAAACAGAGGTAAATCAAGATGACGAGCCAGGAAGAGTTTCAGGATTATTTTACGCGGTTAGGGATCGATCAACCTGCATTGTGTATCTTGCTCGGAGTACAGCGGTCTACGCTCAACAAGTGGAGCACGGGGAAAGTCACACAGATCCCCGCTGTCGCCATTACGGCGATAAAAATGCTGTGGTTTATGAAGGAATCTGACGGTGAGATGTTTGAGCGCTGGGCGATGGTGCAAGATTTCGGTGTACCGGCTATTTATGCGACTAACGACAAAGCTCAGGCATTTCTGCATATGATAAAACGTGAGCCCAGTGCGCCGATTCGCAAATATATTATGAAGGCGACAGCTAAATAATATTCCCTATTTTTACCGTTAAGGTAAGTATTTAACTAAAATTAACACCATCAAAAAACACAGGCCTTGAATATCGACCTGTGTTTTTTTGTTCATCAGTTAATGACGATAAATGCCTTATTTTAAGCTGTGTCGTTGTTGACTGCGCTTACTCGCCGGAATGACTTAGCCCACTACGCTCATCGAAATCTCTTCCCTTGCTGACTCGATGCGGCTCGAATTATTTGGGGTATATTGCGTAATTCCGACGGAATTTGCTAGCAGACAGACTTCAGCAAAAACCTCATCCACTGAAATAGACATCACGTTCTGATCACTTTTCTGTAATATTTTATGCGGCACTGCCCACGGGGCCCAGCTAACAGGATCGCTATTGCCAAACAGTGCAATAATAGGCTTGTTCAGGGCCGCCGCCACATGCATTGCGCCACCGTCACTGCAAACAATGAAATCACACAACTGAGTTGCGGCGATCATCTCTTCCAACTGATGCGTAGGGACCGCGGTAATAGGCAGGTCTTTGCAAAGTGACATTACGCGTTCAGCTTTAGCATCATCACCAGGGTGCCTTGGATTATTTTCATCTCCAGGGGACCACAGCAGCATCAGATGGCAGGGGAATAGGGTGACAATATGATGGGCCAACGCGGCAAAATTCTCCGCTGACCAGCGCTGTCTCTCTTTACGCGAGCTGATATGCAAAGCAAACACCGGCAGTGTGTCGGGGATGCCATACTTCTCACGGGTGGCGCGAACGCGTTGCGGATCGGCAGTCATTTCGAGTCTTCCGGGCGCTTCTTTTGCATCGAAGGGTTCTAATAAACGATGCATACGTTCCACACAATTTTCATTACTCGGTTCTGGAGCAATCACTAAGTCCGTAACAAGGCGGTGCTCACTGAGCCCCAGAGCGATGACTTTTGAGGGACGAATGAGAGGCACCCAGCGCAATACTCTTTTATCCCAACGGCCTTTGGCAATAAAAACCACGTCGTAACGTTTTCGTCTTAATTTCACCATCAGGGCGAGACGGTCAAGAATGATTTTTACCACGGACTCGCCGGCATTTCGATGATGAGTTTTTTTATAGGTATAGACATTGTTAATATTTGAATTGCCGTCTAATACTGCCGCGTTGTAACTGTTGGCGAGAACATCCACATCAAAATTAAGTTCTTTGGAGATGCTTCTGATTAATGGCGTAGTGATAATGGTATCGCCAATATTATCACGACAAATGATTAACGCTTTCAACGCTTACTCCTTGGCAAATTATGCTCATCCAATCTGCGAATGACGATTTCTTATCTTTCAGGTCAACAGTAGACTCAGGCGCCTGAGCTTGGTTCACCGCGCAGCATGTAAATCCTTCGAAAAGATATTCAGCACCGATGAGCGTTCATAACATCCCGAGATTATTGCTTCGGCATATTTTTTAAGGGCGTGATAATAACCGCTTTACGCGCTAATGCACATCATTAAAGCCCGGTCGGCAGGGTTAAAGGTACCAAAAGTCGACCAAAAGTAATGTCCTGTAAAGAGCAAAACAGCCTCATAACACCGCATGTTAAACTTCTGCAATATTTTGAAACATCATCTTCAGGAATCACAGGGCATGGAAGTATTTTTAGGATATGTCATTGAAAACCCTTCACGAGTTGCGGTTACCCTTGCCTCATTGGGGATTGCGGTTTTTGCCTCTTTACTGCGTGGAATGCATGCCGTGTTTGCCAGTTTACTGGCGATCTTCGGCTCATTTGTGGCGATGATGTTGTAAGACGCGACGCTGACAGAGCGGTTTCCTTCGAAATAACAGGCCATGGGGTCACATGTTGACCGATGGCCGTAACATCAAACTCCCATTCTTCAAACACACCCTAAACAAGCTGCCATCTTTTTAAGCCGTCAGGCTGCATTGCGCCCTGTCTGGTTTATGCTTTCGGGGTAGGTTTCGGTACAGAGGCAACGCCGCCGATTTCCTACTTCAAAAGTAATCCAAACACGCTTGCCGGTTTTTGGCACATTTTACACATTGACGTGAAAGAGCTTTGTATGACCCGTCGTTTATTAATGTTATGGGTATCAGGTTATGCGCTGGCCTGGACCCTGGTAACCGTTTTACTCGATCCGACAGTACCTTACGATGCCGTGGAAGCATTGAACTGGGCGCAAAATGCACAATGGGGGACCCCAAAAAATCCGTGGCTGGTGGGGGTTGTGATGCGCCCGGCGCTATGGCTGCCGCCCGATGTCTATTGGTATGCTTCACATTTTCTCGCTATTGCCATCGGTATGGCTGGCACCTGGTTTCTTGCCCGGCAACTCAGCGGCAGCACGCGTCTCGCGTGGCTGGCACTCCTGACGCTCAATCTTTCCGGGGTGATAAACTTCGATATCATTTGTTATAACGACAACTACCTGCTGGTGATGCTGTGGCCGTGGATGATGCTGTTTTATTGGCTGGCAATTCACCGCAACGCGCAGTGGTGGATAGCCTTCGCTATCACGGCGGGTCTCGCGATCATGGCAAAATATTCCTCACTGGCCCTGGTTGGCTTTATTTTTCTTTCCACGCTGGCCATACCCTCTATCCGCCGATGCTATCGGGAGCCTGCTTTTTATATAGCTCTGCTGATCGCCTTTGCGCTGATTGCTCCAAACGCACTCTGGCTGTGGAATCATGATTTCGCTGCTTTCCGCTGGGTTGATTCACAAATTAAGCCTGGTTTTAACCTGCAAATGTTCATCAATCTGTTGTCTATATTCTACCCGCTGTTAATTCTGGCGTGGATATTACGCCGCGCCGGCGCGGGGTTGCAGTGGCCAGTAGAGTGGGCGCGTCGTGTGATGCTTGGCGTCTATTTACTGCCATTGCTGGTTATCTGTGGTTGGTTCCTGTTCCACGACGGTGGCAGACTGACCGAGTGGTTGCAGCCTTTCTTCATTCTGTCGCCAGCCCTTATGGTGTGCTGCGTAAAACGTGATCCACCGCGTTCACTGAGTCCTGCCATTAAAGGGTTAATCGCGTTTGCCGTGCTGGTCATTTCTGGCTATGTGGGGGTGATGACGATGAATGTAGCTAATGCGGGGCAAAAAATGAGGGGAATTATTCCATTCAGTCAGCAGATGGAACGGCGATGGCAGGAGAGGTATGAAACGCCGCTGTCCTACGTCGGGGGAGAACATATGGCGCAGTGGCTGACGTTTTACACTCCGTCACGGCCGCAGATCATTACCCGCTGGGATGTCGCCACCCATCCTAACATCTATAACGTTCATATTAGCCGCCGACAAATTGAGCGTCACGGCGCCTTGCTGATCGGCAGGGTTGGCGTGCCCTGCGCCTCAGAGACATTTAAACGTGCGCTCTATGATTGGCCTGAAATGAAAATTGATGATACCCAACAAATCGCTTTTCAGGAGGACTCTGCTTATCCCGCCAGGCCATTGTGTATTGCCTTTGTCAGTCCGGTGTCCTGACGCCTGTTTCAGGTAATGCCAGGAAAGGGAAAAAAACAGCGTGATGGCCGATAAAGCCACGAATTGCCATCACGTCTGTTGACATAACTCCGTATGCTGGGCGCTCACCGTCACACCGGCGGGCAGAGGAAAGCAGCACAATGAGAATCGTGATCTTCGGAGCGACAGGAATGGTCGGGCAGGGCGTATTGCGTGAATGTTTACTGGATGCTGACGTCGAACAGGTCACCGCCGTCGGGCGTACGCCCTTAGCGCAGAGTGACCCTAAACTGGGGCAGGTATTGCTGGCAGATTTGTATCAACCGCAGACAATCGTAGAGCAACTTAAAGGCTATGACGCCTGCTTTTTTTGTCTTGGGATGTCGTCTTCAGGAAAGAGCGAGGCTATTTATCGCCGTGAGACGTACGATATGACGCTAGGCATTGCGAAGCTGCTGGCCGCTCAGTCACCCGATATGACGTTCACCTATGTCTCAGGGGCAGGTACCGATAGCACAGAGAAAGGGCGTGTGATGTGGGCGCGGGTCAAAGGCAGAACGGAAAATGATTTACAAAAGCTACCTTTTGCCAGTCTTTACCTTTTCCGCCCTGGCATCATTGTGCCTTTGCATGGCATTGAATCGAAAACCGCCAGCTACCGGATTTTCTACCGTTGGAGTAAGCCTGTGCTGAATCTCGCTCGCAAACTCTTTCCTCAGCAGGTTTTAACCACTGAAATCCTTGGTAAGGCTATGCTCAATGCGGCGCGGGGTGGCAAAGGTCGCTACATACTCGAGAGCAAAGATATCAACCTGCTGGCAGTGACGCCGATAATCAAAACCTAAACGTGAAGATATGACGTAAATAATGCGTCAGGGGACGGTGGGGATTATCTTTATTTAGCGGTCGAATATCTACGAAATATAAACGAGTGCTATTAATCCCAATTTAAAGTTGACAATAATAGAGTGCATGGGTAGATTGCACGAGCCGGAAGTAGCGGCCTTTCTAACCTTAACATAAGAGACTAATGGACACTGTATCTAGTAGCTTCCCGAATGTTGCCGATAACGCCATTCGGAATATTAAACATGAAATCGATTGTGATCGTTTCATCGTTTGGGTGTGCCTCGCCAGAGCCTGATGCTCTCGTGTCAAAACACCTCAACCTGAACTATCACGGTCCCGAGGTGTATTATGAACTTCAAATCGACTCTTTTCCCTGATGTCACTTCACTGACATCCACATTGCGTGTTCGCCATTCCCGCGATCGGAATCTGGCTGCGCGTAAAAAACATTCCGCTTCAATTTTTTCGACTAAAATCAATGAATTGAATCATCGCATTACTAACTGGCGTGTTAGCCCTGTCACCGGCCAGCTGGAGCAGCGTTGTTCATTCGCTGATAGCGATGACCCACACAGTCGATCCTTCTTTGCCTGATTCACGCCGTGTGTGTCGGTTGAGTAAACCCGTCCACAGGTTCTGAATCCCGTCATTATTAACGCCCGCACGTTATTTTATATTTTCTCCTGTAAATGGAAAATATAGAACAGCGAAGCTACGCGAAAATAAAAGACACCCCATAAGGTTGCATCCCTTTATCTATTAAAGGGCAGGGAACCCTGCGCGAAATTAATTAAAAACCGATCGCTTTAATAATGCGGAATATTTACGGCTGCCTGCTATCTGACGTCTGCTGATAAATAGTTCCGTGTTACGAGGCGACAGGAGCACCACCATGACTGTAGAAACTAAAAACATTCAAAAGAAAAAGCCAAAGAATAACCGCCTCTCCATGCGCGCTGTCCAGGAGGCTAAAAACGGCGTGGCCATCACGCTGCTAAACGTCGGCGCTACGCGTGAAGGGCTGCTGAACTCACATGCCGCCGCACGCCTGGAGAAAGAGGGTTACAACGAAGTGGCGCATGACAAGCCGCCTCACGCGCTGATTCAACTGGTGAAAGCGTTCAATAACCCCTTTATTTATGTACTGATTGTGCTGGGTATCATCAGTTTCTTTACCGACTTCTGGTTCCCATTCCGTGCCGGTGAAGAGACCGATCTGACCTCGGTCTACATTATTGGCACCATGGTTGCGCTCAGCGGTTTGGTGCGTTTCTGGCAGGAGCACCGCTCGGCGAAATCTGCCGAAGCGCTGAAAGCCATGGTACGGACTACCGCAACGGTGTTGCGCCGTGATAACGCCGCCATGCCGGGAAAAGTGCGTGAAATTCCGATGCGAGAGTTGGTGGTCGGTGACATTGTACAGCTCTATGCCGGGGATATGATCCCGGCCGATGTGCGGCTCATCGAGTCACGCGATCTGTTCATCAGTCAGGCTGTGCTGACAGGTGAAGCGCTACCGGTGGAGAAGTACGACACGCTGGGCGATGTGGCGCAGAAGTCAGCCAGTGCGGTAGCAGAAGATGAAGAAAACCTGCTCGATACGCCGAACATCTGCTTCATGGGCACCAACGTAGTCAGCGGCACGGCGCAGGCCGTGGTGGTGGCAACCGGTCCGCGTACGTATTTTGGATCGCTGGCGAAAGCCATTGTCGGCACCCGCGCACAAACTGCGTTTGACCGCGGCGTGAACAGCGTCAGCTGGTTACTGATCCGTTTCATGCTGGTGATGGTGCCTATTGTGTTCCTGATCAACGGCCTGATGAAAGGGGAATGGTGGGACGCCCTGCTGTTTGCCGTGGCAGTGGCCGTTGGCCTGACGCCGGAAATGCTGCCAATGATTGTCAGCGCCAACCTGGCTAAAGGCGCGGTGGCAATGGCGAAGCGCAAAGTGGTGGTCAAACGCCTCAATGCGATTCAGAACCTCGGCGCGATGGATGTGCTTTGTACCGATAAAACCGGCACGCTGACGCAGGATAAAATCATCCTCGAGCATCACATTGATGCCAACGGGCAAAAAAATGAGTCGGTGCTGTCGCTGGCGTGGCTGAACAGCCATTACCAGAGCGGTATTAAAAACCTGATGGATCAGGCCGTCATTTACTTCTCTGAAAACGAACCCGGTTTCGTCAAGCCGCAGGGATATACCAAGGTTGATGAACTGCCATTTGATTTCATCCGCCGTCGTCTGTCCATCGTCGTCAAAGATCCCCAGGCTAACCACCTGCTGGTATGTAAGGGGGCCGTGGAGGAGATGCTGAGCATTTCTACCCATATGCATGAAAACGGCAAAGTGGTGGAGCTGGATCACGCGCGCCGCCAAGCGCTGTTGAAGCTGGCCAATGACTATAACAAAGAGGGCTTCCGCGTATTGGTAGTGGCAACCCGCGATATCAACAAGAGCGAGGCTAAAAAGCAGTACAGCACGGTGGATGAGTCTGATCTGATTATCCGCGGATTCCTGACCTTCCTCGATCCGCCGAAAGAGACGGCGGGCCCGGCGATTGCCGCACTGCGTGATATTGGCGTGGCAGTCAAAGTATTAACCGGTGATAACGCGGTAGTCACCTGCCGCATTTGTCGTCAGGTTGGGCTGGAGCCCGGCGAGCCGGTGCTGGGACCACAGCTGGAAAAACTGGATGACGCCACGCTGAAAGTGCTGGTGGAAGAGCGCACCGTGTTTGCCAAACTGACGCCGTTGCAAAAATCGCGGGTGCTGAAAGCATTGCAGTCAAATGGCCATACCGTCGGTTTCCTCGGCGACGGGATCAACGATGCGCCAGCGTTGCGGGATGCTGATGTAGGTATCTCCGTAGACAGCGGTACGGATATTGCGAAAGAGTCTGCCGATATCATCCTGCTGGAAAAGAGCCTGATGGTGCTGGAAGAGGGGGTACTGAAAGGTCGCGAGACTTTCGGCAATATCATGAAGTACCTGAATATGACCGCCAGCTCCAACTTCGGTAACGTATTCTCGGTACTGGTTGCCAGTGCGTTTATTCCGTTCTTACCGATGCTGGCTATCCAGTTACTGCTGCAAAATCTGATGTATGACATCTCACAGCTGGCACTGCCGTGGGACAAGATTGATAAAGAGTTTTTGAAGAAACCGCGTAAGTGGGACGCCAAAAACATCGGCCGCTTTATGGTGTGGATCGGCCCAACTTCATCAATTTTCGATATGACCACCTTCGCGCTGATGTGGTACGTGTTTGCCGCTAACAGTGAACATATGCAGACGCTGTTCCAGTCTGGCTGGTTTGTTGAAGGGCTGCTGTCGCAGACGCTGGTGGTACATATGCTGCGTACCCAGAAGATCCCATTCTTCCAGAGTACGGCTGCGCTGCCGGTGATGTTGATGACCGGGCTGGTTATGGCAATTGGTATTTATGTGCCGTTCTCACCGCTGGGTCCGTTGGTGGGGTTGCAGGCTCTGCCATGGCAGTACTTCCCATGGCTGGCCGGAACGTTGCTGGCATATTGCTGCGTTGCACAGGGTATGAAAATGTTCTATATCCGCCGCTTCAAACAGTGGTTCTGATGCCACTGTGCATCCATCGCTGACTGCCTGAACCCAGGTGCCGCAGCACATTGCGGCACCTGCTTTTAAACGACTGCATTAAAGACCGGCTTTTCACATCTGTTTTAAAACACGCTTTTAGCATTTTGCTTTACAAGTACAACCCTGAAAAAGGGGGAATTATCATGTCCGGAACTACCCTGTTAATTAATCTGGCTGGCGCCATTGCCCTGTTGCTGTGGGGCAGCCATATGATCTCATCCGCACTGCAGCGCGGCTTCGGCACGCCACTGCGTCACTGGATGGGGCGTCACCTCAATAACCGCTGGATGGCGCTGCTGTCCGGTATTGGCATCACCGGCATTTTACAGAGCAGCACGGCGGTGAGCCTGATGGCCACTTCCTTTACCGCCGCGGGTACGCTGAGCCTGGCCCCTGCGCTGGCGGTGATGCTCGGTGCCAATATTGGCTCGACGCTGGTGGTACAGCTGATGAGCTTTAATACCGCAATTGCCATTCCCCTGCTGATGCTGGGCGGTTTTGTGGTGTTTAAACTGCGTGATAACTCCAGCTTCGAAAGTGCAGGCTGCGCCATGATTGGCCTCGGTCTGATGCTGCTGGCGCTGAGCCTGCTCAGTGCCACGCTGGGCCAGATTGAGTCCACCCCGGTGTTTCACGCCGTGATGGAAGGGTTGCACGGCGATACCCTGATTGCGCTCCTGGTGGCGGTGCTGCTTACATTGATTTGTCACTCCAGCGTCGCGGTGATTTTACTGATTGCCTCGCTGGCGGCGACGGGCGTGATGACACCCGCAACGGCCATGGTACTGGTACTGGGGGCCAACATTGGTGGCGCACTGCCGCCGGTACTGAATGCCGGATCATCCGTGGCCCTGCGTCTGCCTATCGGTAACCTGATGGTGCGCGCACTGGGGGCGGTGTTGGCCATGGCGCTGCTGCCATGGCTGACCGAACTGGCCGGAAACATGACGCTAACGACGCCGCAACTGGTGGTCTGGTTCCACACTGCTTTCAGTGCGGTACTGGCGCTGATATTCATCTGGATGACCGGCCCGCTGGCGCGTTTGCTGGAGCGGATGTTTGTCGAGGAACAGCAGGCCGGTGACCCTGGCATGCCGCAGTATCTGGACGAAGCCGGGCTGAATGTTGCCTACCTCGGCCTGTCCAATTCGGTGCGTGAGTCGCTGCGCACGGCAGACATGCTGGCAGTGATGCTCGACCGGCTGTGCGTGCTGTTTGAAACGCAGGATCAGGGTACGGCTGATGAAATCCGCCAGACCGATCAGTCACTGGATCTGCTGAGCGCGGCAATCCGCGCCTATCTGGCAGATCTAGGCCAGGATGGGCTGAGTGACGCGGATGCTGACCGCGCGCAAGAGATCCTGATGTTTGTGATTAATGTCGACCATGCCGGCGATATTCTCTCCAACAATCTGACCCAGTTGGCGCTGCGCCGTGCCCGTCGGGGAGAGCAGTTTAATGAGTTCGAACTGAACCATATCCGGCTGCTGCACTGGGAAATAATCACCAGCCTGCGTCTGGCGGTGAGCGCATTTATGGGCGAAGACCTGTATGCCGCACATCAGCTGGTGGCGCGCAAAGACGCCATCCGCCAGTTGGAAGCCTCGGCCAGCCGCGAGCATTTCAAAAAGCTGCGGGAAGATAAAAACGCCTGGGCGGAATCCGGGGATATTTTCCAACGGGTGCTGCGTGATTACCGTCGGGTACATCACCATATTGCCGCCGTCGCCTATCCGGTGATTGACCGGTTGGGTGAAGAGACAGTGCTTCAGGAATAAGACACGATGAGAGTATGACGATGAGAGTGTTAATTTGCGCAGGGCGCTTTTACGCCGACACAAAAAATATGACCCGGATATTGGACCTTTATTCGCAGTCGAATCCTATCAGGGTGGTTATCCACGGAGGACACCAATCCTCGGGGGGAGTCATTGAAAGTTGGGCCAGGGATGCGGACGTTCATGTGGTCCGTTACCCGGCCAACTGGGCGATGCACGGCAAATATGCCGAACTGCGCCGTAATCTGTTTATGCTCGAAGACAGTAAGCCAGACGCTATTCTGGCTTTCCCCGGTGGCGAAGATACGGCGGAGTGTATCAGGCAGGCGAAGAAAGCCAGTATCACCGTGATTGAAATAGATCTTTAAGCTAAGGCTATACGGTCTGACGCTTTTCCAGCGTGGTCGTTAACCATGGCAATACTTCTTTCTTGCGGCTAAGCATGCCCGGCAGCGAGATTGAAACAGAGTCAAACAGCGTATTTTGCGAGAAGTAGATCACCGAGTTTTTGGTGCGGATATCGGTAATGATCAGCGCAAACAGGTCCAGCGCGTTTTCGCTGCATTGGCTGTCCATCTCGGCAATCAGCTGCGGCAAAAGCGCCTCGGTTTGGGTAAAGCTGCTGACTTCGATTTGCGCCAGCAGTACGTCCAGACCGGCAATGTGATAATTTTTGGCATCTTTATTGATCAGTGTTTTCGGGCTCATACCAGCCAGATCAGTTTTCGCTGCCAGCAGACCGCTGATAAAGGCTTCGCGATCCAACTTGCTGATGGCAAAGAGTTCATCCGCAGCTTTGATATCAACCGGTGTGGTGGTTGGCGAGGTGAGGGCAACGGTATCGCTTAGCAACGCACCTAGCATCAGCGTGGCCTGAGAGGCGGTGATCACCTGATCAGTTTCGCGGGTGATCAACTGCCACAGCAGCGTGGCGCAGCTGCCCAGTGGCTGAACCCACACTTCTGCCGGGTTACGGGTGGTGACGGTGCCCAGACGGTGATGGTCCACAATCCCCAGAATATTGCTCTGCCCCAGTGAGGCCGGGCCCTGCTCGAATTCGCTGAAATCTACCAGCCAGACCTCTTTATCTTCTACGCTTTCTACCAGTAACGGTGGGGCTTCTACGCCAGCGGCCTGGAGGATAAAGCGGGTTTCCGGATTAATCTCCCCCAGCCGAAATGCCTGCGCCGCTCGTCCTTGTGCATTAAGCCAGTCAGCGGCAATCAGCGCACTGCAAACCGTGTCGCTGTCAGGATTCAGGTGTCCGAGAACAGATATCATATTGACCTCATTGTGCTGGTTTACGAAAGGCTGCATTCCTTTCAATCGGCACAGAGTGTACACCTACGCGGTCTATGGCGCACCGTGCGCTGTAAAACGGATCAGTCCCCCAGTGGAAGCTGGTTTTTTTTCATTCCTTCGATTTTCATCAGCATGTGATACAGCGGGGCGATGCGCTGGAAATCTTTGCTCAATATGCTGACCAGTCGGTCAGAGAAGATCGTTTCCATGTCCATATGGCTGCTGATTAACGCGAAGGATTTCTTGTTGTACCAGGCCGCCAGTTCAGGAGCCTGATCTTTGATAAGCGGCCGCTTGTAGCTGTCGCCTTCAATCGTGAAATTGGGTTCGATGCACTTTGCCATTTTCAGAAACGCCTCAGGATCGCGCAGCAGCTGTTGGCGGAACAGGTCCATCGTGGTTTTGGATGCGCTGTAATAGCCCAGCCCATAACGCCACCAGTCCTGCCCGAATTCAAAAAAGTAGGTAGGGGCGTCGGTCCAGTTTTTGCGCGAGCGTTTGAAGGTGATCCAGATATTGCTGCGATAAATCGACTTGTCGTGCGAGAAGCGCGTATCGCGGTGCATACGGGAGATGGTTTTTCCAATCGCCGGACGCAGTTCGAACAGATCATCAATGACCTGCATATCCTGGCTTAAATCCGTCACCAATTTACGCACCGGTTCGAGTAGCTGCTGCTGATAGAGATCGCGATGCTCCTCGAACCACTCTTTATTATTGTTCTGCCTGAGCTGCTGTAGGAAGGTCAGGCCCTGCTGAGTAAAACCGGTAAATTCTCCCATGATGCTCCCTTTTTGGCGGTCAGCGTCAGCCTGTGATTTTAAACAGGCTGTTGATTAACCCAGTATCCACCAAGAGAGCAGGGAGATCAAAGAGATCAAAACGAGAGGGGATCAAATAGGAAAGTCTGAGGGCCTCAGACCGGGCCCTCAGATTGTTAAGGTGTTTCGGTTATTACATGGCCGTTGTGCTGGGGGTAAAGACTATTTTCAACGTTCCGCTATAACTTCCTGAAGCTTGTGCAGCGGGAAGGTCAGTGCTTAGCGTCAGCTTGGCGGGCCAGCAAAGCACCGGCACCGAGATATTGGGTAGCCCCACGGAGGTAATACGGTTCCAGTTGGTCGGTAGCTGTTGCGCCTGATTAATACTCCAGCTTTGCCCGTTAATGAGGCTTTTCCCTGGGGTATCTCCGCTGAAACCAAAATTCACCTTATAGGGCAGCGTGGTGCTGGCATCGTTATTTTTATGCAAATAAAAGGTATCTGTGCCGCTGCCGCCGTCATTTACGCCAACAAATTGCATCACCATCGAACTGCTGTTGGTGTTATAGCCGTCGTACAGGCACATATCGACCGTATTTTTCCCGGCATAACCCATGCTGCCGTCGATCTTGCCGCTCGCCCCGTTTTTAGGGCGAATATTCATGTCGATTTGCGGCGTGGAAGCATTGCCAAACTGCGGCATATAAACCTGGATATTGGCTTTGTCGGTGATGTCGAAGCGGAAATTAATCGTATAAGTGGAAAGCACCCGACTGGAAAAACGATAACTAAGTATTAATTTCGCTGTCCAAATCCCACCTACAGGGAGTTTTTTTAACTCCGTTGCAGGCAAATAAAGGGTTAGCGCCGAGCCAGTTCCTCCTTCGACTGTTGTTGTCATATCCATGCCCATCGAATAGTACCCGTTGGAAATATTAGATCTTATGCCATTAACAATTAAATCTTGTTTGATATGGCTTTTCGCTTCAGTAAATTGCAGGGAGATTGGCAACGGTCTGGCCGCGCTCTGATTAACGCCGGTTGGACATTTCCCATTAACACTGTTGCTATTCGATTGGCAGACATAAACCGTAGCAGAATAATTACCGGTATTATTGGGGTTCAAATTCGCGGTGATATGGTTGTTATAAGCGTATATGTCAGCAGAGGGTAAACTGCTGCGATCCATCTGCGGTAAAATAACATCCTTTGTTTCATTCACCGGCTCCATAGCGGGTGCTGGCCATTCATTATCTGCGTAACAATGCAGGCTCATTAATGAAGATAATATGAACAAGCATGATAGGATTTTTTTCATCTTATTTACCTTTGTGCCAGCAGGGCGCTAACGCGGGTTTGTTGGGTTAACTGCTCGGGCAGGGCGCTTTGGGCGATAGTTTTACAGTGCACTTCACCCAGATATATCAACGCATCTTCACGCGGTTTCACGGTGACCGGGCAGGCATAGACCTGTTTCTGATAGAGGAAATAGACCACCGGGTCTTTATGGTTGTAATCAAACGAGAAGCCGCCGTCACTTTCTGTTCGCAGCGCTGGCGTATTCAAGACCGTAGCACCGCCTAGCGGTTGCCCCTGCTCATTGAGCAAGCGGCCGATATAGGTCCAGCTGATGTCGGCACTGATGGTTTTCGGGTAAACATGTCCCGGTAACATAAACAGGTCGCTGCTGCCGGTATTGAGCATCTGCACGTTGACTTTGCCGGAGGTGACTTCATCTGCGGTAACCTGTGCATTGCTCATGGCAGTGATCGGTACCAGCGTGCGTTGCCCACCGGTGAGGGTTTGTAAATTCGAACTGTTGCCGCCGCGCAAAGAGACCAGTGGTGCATGGGTCTCATCGGACTCCACTTTCACCGTGCTGCCCGCCAGCCGGTCGATGCCGCTGGCATTTCCCCCCCAGAACAGGCCATCCCCGGTCACGGCAAACGACGAGCTGTAGTTGGCTGATACCGAGTTGTAATTGTTGCTTTCGCTGCTGTTATAACTGCGGCTGACCGTGGCATCGAGGTCGCCAAAGCGGCTGTTGTTGCGCCCGCGCATCAGGGCTTCGTAATCGCTGTTGCCGCCGCTGACGCGGGTTTCCAGCTCACGGTGCGCGCCGTCATTTTCAAAGTTCCACTGGCTGTCGACGTACATATCCTGGCGCGCACTGGCCTCGCGGGTATCGCGCAGGGCGTAGCCCGCGCTGAGGTTGCGCGAGCGTTGCGCGGTCGAGGTGTCGTTGCGTGAGAAGGTCATGGTCAGGAACAGGCCGTAATCGGCATCCTGATCCTGTGACTCACTGCGGTAAACCCCGACGGTAGGCGTGATGGTGACGTCTTTCCACATCATCGAACTGTTGACGTTCACCTGCCAGGTGCGGCTGCGCCCCTGCTGCTGTTGCCAAGTTGGCGTATAAGTGAATGGCGAGTCTGTGGTGTTGGTGGAGACATCGTTACGGTAGCGGGTACGGTTATTGTTGTCGCTATAGCCCACCGTGGTCATCCATGAAAACAGGGATTTACTCAGGGTGGCGCTGTAGCTCTCGGTGCAGCCGCCCCAGCTCAGGTCACTGTTATTGGTGCAATCGCCGGCTTCCTGCTTGTTGTGGTACAGCGACACCGAGTAGCCGTCGGCGTAGGTGATGTTCTGGTTATTGCCCCTGGCGTCGTTTGCGCCCCACAAATAGGCAAAACTGGTTGTCAGCGAGCCGTCCCACAGGCCGTGGGACCAGTCGAGCTTGGTCTCATAGTACTTTTTGTTGTCCAGCGCCGAGACACCCTGTTGCACGGTAGCCTGGGAAAATAGCGGCACGCGCACGCCGGTCTGGATCGCGTTGCTCGGGGCTTTATCGTTGTGGACGCTGTCGTAGTAGCCGTTATTTTTTAGCTTCCCTGCCTGCACGAAGGCGTCCCACTGCATTTCGCCTATGGTGGCGGTGCTTTTGTTGAACGGCACGGTTTCACGGCGCACCTCTTTATCCTGCTCGAAGATGCGCAGCTCGATCGGGTAGTTCCCTTCGGGGAAGGTTTGGGTATTCAGGGACTGTACGCCCGCGGCCATATAGAACGAGCCCAACAATTGATTACCACGGTAGGCTTCGACACGGGAAAAACGCGTCAGTAAAACGGGCAACGGTGACGAGATGGCATTGTCGCGCTGACGGAAATAGGACTGCGTGGTACCGATGCGCCCGCCCTGAATGGTCGGCACGGGCAGCAGGCTAAAGCTGAAGTTACCGCCGTCCGCGCGCGAGAGATCGGTGGAATCCATCTGACCGACCTGGGTGTAATAGCGCTGGGCGATGTCATAGCGGTAATACAGGCTATTGACCTGCGAGTCCAGATTCGACGCATTATGGCTGTCGTTATTGTTTTGGTCGTCTTTGACCTGCTGGTAATTTAAGCGCCAGTCAAGAATGGTGTAGCTGTTTTTGGTGACGCCCAGCGCGCCGAGCCCGGTCAGGGAAAGGGTGCGATAGCCATCGTTATCGGAGTAATTGACGGTCTGGCTATGAAGCAGGCCGTTGTGTGAATCTTCGGTGGGCAGCCAGAACAGAGCGTTCTCGCTTTGATCGGGTAAAAAGGCTTTGCCTACAAACAGGTTAAGCACGCTATCGCTGTCATCCATGATGACGGCGGCGGTATCAGTTTCGATAAAATCACATTTTACCTGCGCGTCGCTTTGTCCCTGGCAACTGAGGTTGCCATTGCGAGCCATAGGTTTTTGCAAAAGGGAAAGCAGTGCCGGCTTTTGAGCCTCCGGCACATGCAGTTTTCCCAGTACTTTTTCGGGTTCGGTAAAACTCACGGTATCAGGCAGAACATTGAGTTTAAAGACCCCCAGTGAACGCCCGTAGACTTTTACTTCCACCATTTCAGCCTGTGGTTGCCATAATTCCTGAAACTCTGCCGGGACATCGCTGGGGGCATTAAGTTCCTCGGCGAATACCGGCATGGAATAATAACACCCACATGCTACCAGCCCGGCCATAATTAAATTCAACCTCATCCGTGAGGTATATATGTTGCTCATACAATTCTCTTTAAAAAGATATTTTATGACGTCCGTCAGGGCTGGCTACTGTGTATTACGGGTTATCGTTTATGGTGCTACAGGTGTTGGCTGTTGCAGCAGCAGGCTTACTACTCCCTGATAATCGCCCTGAGTCCAGGTCGCATGGCCGGTGTTGGTCGCAGAGATCACCAGTGGCATAGAAACAGATGCACCACTTTTATCAGTGAAGATAGAAGCTGCGGTCAGCGTGGTTGCGGTGGCGCTCAAAGGCTTGCCGTTGTAATTAACCACCAATGGGATTGTCTGTGCGCTGTCAGTGGTGTTCATCAGTGCCGGGGTGCCCAGGGTACTAATAGCCACGTCTTTGGTTGCGGTATTAGAGTAAATTTTGGTAGAAATAGTTACCGGTTGCAGACCTATTGAAGGGTTGTACACCATCGCAACAGAAGCCGGCAGTTCAGTACCATCAGCCTGCAACATATTTAATGTCGGGTCGATAGATGCTGTAACAGTAATATTTTTTTCTACCGCCTGAGCAGACATAGACAGTACTGAAGAGACCGCGAAAGCAGCCAGTGCAATTTTCATTGAAGATTTCATCGTTAAATTTCCCTATTAATTTTTCGTATTACAGTTAATTCTTTCATTCTGAATGCTCAGTGAAAGAGTGCACCTATTTACACACGAATCATTCATGTATAAAGTAGATTTTTTTAATAACGGATGAGACGCTAAAGTTTAATACTTATTGTGCTCACGTCATTGGGTTTAGTTTCATCAGCGACGGTAATTACCGCAAATGGATAATGGTGAGTATTTATCCCGGCCGCAGAGGACTGATGAGGATAAATATATTTCTTGATGTTCTGATGATCACAGCCAGCGGAAACGGTATTTTGTGGGCAAAAATCGACACCTTTAACACCGATGCGGATATTACCTGTGCTGTTGAGTGTGACCTGGCCCTGCGCATCCTGATTGGCCGTAAGAGCGGCAACCGGTTTATCGGGTACGGTTCTGACCAGAGCAGCAAACACCATGTTGACTGATACTGCCGCTTTAGACTGTTTGCCCGATGGGTCGGTGACGTCCATCTGCTGGATATCTGCACTGGCCGAGTTAACGCCTTCAAAATAGACCCGATACAGCGTCTCTTCGGCAGGTGACTGAATTTGGGTCAGCCTGACGGCTTTATTGCCCCCAGCAGGAACAATAATTTTATTGGGTGAGGCAATAAGGTTATTTTCCTGCCAGCTGGCGACAGTCTCATCTTTTTCCTGGGCAGTGCCAGGGTTAATGATTTTTTTAACCGTTACTTTTATATACTGAGTGTTATCAGATTTAGAATAAATCTTGATGAGATTATTCCTGTCTCTTATACACATCTCCGAGCCCACGAGACAGGCA